>CAYLTH010000015.1:11613-38791 GCA_964386485.1 uncultured Bacteroidales bacterium
TGAGTGCGGGTAGTAGCACTTTCCTGAGTACGTGTAGTAGGCTGTGTGCGGGTAGTAGCACTTTCATTGGATGAACCTGTACGGGTAACTTTTCGGGTTTGAACAGCCTGAAGGTAGGTTTCTCCAAAATTCATATCATTGTTGCGGCCAATTTTGCCTCCGCCACCGGGACTGTTGCCACCGGTTCTGGGTTCACGCGGACCATTATAATATGAGTTAGGGTCATAACTGTTGAAATAATTATCCCAGCATCCGGCATAATAACCATCCCAATATCCCTGATAATAACCATTCCAGTATCCGCCACCCCATCCAAAGTAGGGATAGTAATAGGAATTATACCACCAGCTGTTGTATCCCCAGCCCATATAGCCCGGACCTGACCAATACCATGGATCCCAGCCAAAATGAAACATGGAATAAGAAGGATATAACCAATTGTAGGACAAATAGATACTCGATCCGTAATAATAGGGATCATAGGAATACCAGTAATTGTTGGTGTAATAGTCGTGGTAGTAATTGTCGAATTGATACGGGTTGTGAAATCTTCTCAGACGGGAAGAATACTGATAATCATAATAATCATCATCACTGTAACCGTTATAATAGTTGTTGGTTTCATAGGTGGTAGCATTGGGATCAACGTATTGTCCACCATCTTCAACAACGGGATTATTGTCATAAACCTGTTCTTCAACAACCGTATTTTGGGGTGTTTCGGTTTCCGCCGTGATCGTAACCCGGGTGTATTTGCCTTCCTGGTTAGCTGGAACAGGTTCAGCCACGACAGCGGGTTTATCCTTGGGTGAATAATAAACATCATCATAAACCGCTGCCTGATAGGTTGTGGTGCAGGCAGACAGAAAAAGCGCAAGCAGCGCTGTAAGGCTGGCAAAAGTTTTCATGGTTGAACCCTCCGTTGATTTGCTTAGGTGATATGGTAAGGATACTCGTAACATCGTAGAAATTGTTAATTTTGCATTCGTTAATTAAAAAGCAAATATTATACCACATTCGAAAAATGGCTAAAAATTTTACTACCCGTGAAGAGAATTATTCTCAATGGTACAATGAACTGGTTCTCAAAGCTGATCTGGCTGAAAATTCAGCGGTAAGAGGCTGCATGGTAATTAAACCATATGGGTACTCCGTATGGGAAAAAATGCAGGCTGCCCTGGACAAAATGTTTAAGGACACAGGTCATTCCAATGCTTACTTTCCAATTTTTATACCAAAGTCATTCTTTAGCCGTGAAGCCAGCCATGTGGAAGGTTTTGCCAAGGAATGTGCCGTTGTTACGCACTATCGGCTGAAAGCTGCTCCGGATGGTAAAGGGGTTGTTGTGGATGAGGATGCAAAACTCGAGGAAGAATTGATCGTTCGGCCAACTTCTGAAACAATTATCTGGGATACCTACCGTGGTTGGATTCAATCGTACCGTGATTTACCGATACTTGTTAACCAATGGGCGAATGTAGTACGATGGGAAATGCGTACCCGTTTGTTTTTACGGACAGCGGAGTTCCTCTGGCAGGAAGGCCATACAGCCCATGCAACACGTGAAGAGGCGATTGCTGAAACCGAGCAGATGTTAAATGTCTATGCTGATTTTGCTGAAAACTGGATGGCTATTCCGGTACTGAAGGGATTTAAATCACCGAATGAGCGTTTCGCCGGAGCAGAGGAAACATATTGTATCGAAGCCCTGATGCAGGATGGGAAAGCCTTACAGGCCGGAACTTCCCATTTTCTGGGACAAAATTTTGCGAAAGCGTTTGATGTAAAATTCCTGAGTAAAGAAAATAAACTGGATTATGTCTGGGCTACCTCCTGGGGAGTGTCAACCCGCCTGATTGGCGCAATTATCATGGCTCACAGCGATGATAACGGTTTGGTATTGCCTCCGAAACTGGCTCCGGTTCAGGTGGTTATTATTCCGATTTTCAGAAAAGATGAAGATAAGGAACGGATTTCAGAAGCTGCATTGCGGATTAAAAAGAACCTCGAGGCAAAGGGAGTTCTTGTAAAATATGATGACAGAGATACCCAGACTCCGGGCTACAAATTCAATGAGTATGAGTTTAAAGGCGTTCCTGTACGACTGGCATTGGGACCAAGGGATTTGGACAATGGCACAGTTGAAGTTGCCCGTCGGGATACAATGGAGAAAGAAGTTCTTCAGATCAACGATATTGAGAACAAAATCGTTCATTTACTGGAGCAGATTCAGCAGAACATGTTTAATAAGGCACTTACTTTCAGGGATGATAATACCCATTATGTAAATACCTGGGATGAATTTGTGGATACTATTGAAAATAAAGCCGGGTTTATTTATGCACACTGGGATGGTACTCCTGAAACCGAACAGAAAATCAAAGATGAGACCAAAGCAACCATCAGGGCAATTCCGCTGAATGGGAAAATGGAAGTCGGAAAATGTATTTATACCGGTAATCCAAGCAAGCAACGAGTTGTTTTTGCCAGGGCTTACTAATCCGGCTAAGAAATAATTATGGAAAACAAAAATACGTCCTGCGAAGCCTTTAACCGACTTCTTACCATTATGGAAGAACTTCGGGCAGGTTGTCCATGGGATAAAAAGCAAACGCTTGAAAGCCTTCGCTACCTGACAATTGAGGAAACCTATGAGCTCAGTGATGCTATTCTTGAAAAGGATTTGCCGGCGATCAAAGGCGAATTGGGTGACCTGATGCTTCATCTGGTATTTTATTCAAAAATTGCCAGTGAGCAGGGTGCATTTGATATCCGGGACGTCCTCAACGGGATCTGTGATAAACTCATTGTACGTCATCCCCATATTTATGGAGAAGTAGAAGCCAATGACGCCCAGACCGTGAAAGAAAACTGGGAACGGATCAAACTGAAAGAAGGCAAACGTAGTGTATTACAGGGAGTTCCGCCTTCCCTTCCTGCCATGGTTAAAGCCTATAGGATACAGGAAAAAGCCAGGGGAGTAGGGTTCGACTGGGAAGCTCCGCATCAGGTTTGGGATAAGGTAATCGAGGAAATGGGTGAACTGCGCGAGAATATTCAATTGCGCGAGATCCCGGATCAAACGGAGGAAGCCAAAGCCATCGTAAATTCGAAGATTGAAGATGAATTCGGGGATCTTTTGTTTGCTTTGATAAATTACGGCCGCTTTATCGACATCAACCCGGAGGATGCTCTGGAACGGACAAATAAAAAGTTTATCCGGCGCTTTCAATACCTCGAAGACAAAGCTCGGGATGCAGGACGCAATCTGCATGATATGACACTGGCCGAAATGGACGTGTTCTGGGAAGAAGCCAAGAAATCGGAATAATATTCAACTTTACCTGAAAAAAAAGAGGGCGACTTAGAAATAAGACGCCCTCTTTAATAAAGTTTTGAATTTTAGTGTTTTGAAAGGTAATCGGCAACACCATCAGCAGTTGCTTTCATGGCTTTGTCACCTTTTTTCCAGTCGGCAGGGCAAACTTCACCAAACTCTTCGAAATGCTGTAAAGCATCTACAATACGAAGCGCTTCGTCGACACTGCGGCCCAGTGGTAAATCATTCACAACCTGATGACGAACAATACCGTTTTTGTCGATCAGGAAAAGTCCGCGGTAAGCAACTGGTGCACCGTTGAAAACCATTTCTCCGTCGTCATTGTAATCGTATTCTCCGGCTAAAACATCGTAATTGCTTGAGATAGATTTTGCTAAATCGGATACGATGGGGAATTTCACACCTTTAATACCGCCATTCTTCAGTTCGGTATTGAGCCATGCCCAATGTGAGAATTTTGAATCGATTGAACAACCAACAACAGCAACATTGCGTTTTTCAAACTCATCCATTTTATCCTGGAAAGCAATAATCTCGGTTGGACATACAAAAGTGAAATCCAATGGATAGAAAAAGAAGATTACATGTTTCTTTCCGATAAACTGATCCAATGAAAAATCAGCTACAAATTCGCCTCCGTTTACAACAGCTTCTGCTTTGAAATGTGGGGCTTTTTTTCCTACTAATACTGACATACTAATTTATTATTTTGATTAAGTAATTGATAATTAAGGTTTTATTTCAGGATAAATGCATTTCGGTAAAGCACTGCAAAATTACCTGAATTTATGCAAGATAAACAAGGACAACCGAAGTTTGTTCAGGAATATTAAAGAAAAATTAACAAATTCCTTAGCGTGTCAGCTCATTAAAATCCACTTCAATTTTTTTGTTCTCAGCAAAATCAAAGAGTGTAAGCTTGCGCATTTCATAGAAGTTCCTCCAGTAGGAGCGGAGGGTACTGATGTAACCCAATTGTGCACCATCTGTTTCAGTCTGTGCAATATTAAGATCAGTAATATCGATTTTGCCAATCAGGTATCGTTGCTTGGTGACATAATAGCGTTTCTGGGCAACAGTATCTGCTTTGGCGGCAATGGCAAGCTGATTTTGCTGCATATTATATTGCATCACCTTTAAAAAAACCTCCTGATCGAAATCGATTTGTTGCTGTTCAACTGTTGTTTTAACCAGTTCCCTGTTCGACTGAGCCATTTTTATTTTTCCCCGGGCCAGGCCCCAATCCAGAATAGGAATGCTGATGCCAAATGAAACCATTTGTTCATCCTGGGGATCAGCGTAAACCTTGTCGAAATCGGCTGTACTTTGTGTTAATCCATATTCGGCATAAAGATTAGCATTGAAACGGTTTTCGAGACGGGCCTGCTGTACCTGGCTTTCTGCCTCCAAAAGTTTCCTTTGAAATGCAAGAACCTCACTTCGGTTTGTTTTGGCTTCTCCCAATGCTTTGCTTACATCTATTTTTACGTTCGCTTTTGAATCGGGAAGCAGCAACTTTATTTCTTCATTCTCAGGTATACTCAGATACGATTTAAAACGAAACATTTTATCGCGGGCATCCAGGTCTGCTGTTTCAACTTCGGCATTGGCTTTCAGATAACTGAGTTCCAGTTGCAGCAATTCATTTTCGGCAATACGTCCCAGATTGTACCGACCTTTGGCTATTTTGTAAAGTGTATCATAATTTGCCTGGTTAATCCGCGCAATATTGAGTGAAAGTTCGGCCTGGATTGCATCAAAAAAATAATTTATCGTATTAATATTCAGTTGTTCGATCTGTTCCAGATAGGATTGGCGTGCTTCTGAATATTTAATGGGTTCGATTTTATTATCCCAACGATAAGGGTTATAGGCAAAAATGGGTTGTTGTAAACCGATTGTTACCGGATTGGAAAGCCAGGATGTTGTGGTGGAATCTGAGAGGTTATCGATTCTGTCGAGGGCAGTTTTCAGGTAAAGCTGACCGCCGGTGAAACCGATGGTTTTATTGAGTGACATTTCAACACCGTAGTTTGCCACACTTTGTTCGAGAAAAATATCTTTGCCTTCTATCGTGGTATATTTGATAATACTCCGGCGAAGACTCGGGAATGTAGTTCCCAGGTTAAGCATGGGCAGGTATTGAGTCCTGTAGGTTCTGTACTCCCAATATGAACTCCGGAAGCGATGTTTGGCTGCCAGTGCATCCCTTGATTGTTTCCGGGCAAGATTCAATGCCTCACCAAGTGTGATTTTCCTGTAATCAGCCTGTGCATTCACCGGGGATAAAGCCGATACAAAGAATGCTGTCAGGATACCATATATTATAAGCCTTCTCATTTTGTTAAAATTATTCATACCGGAGCGATTCAACAGGATCCTGCATAGAGGCCCGTTTGGCGGGCATATATCCAAAAACGATCCCCACTGTGGCTGCCACACCAAATGAAATTAACACCGACCAGGTGGAGACTATTGTAAGAATGCCGGTTACCTGCATGATGATTTTCGACAATAAAATGCCGATTATAATACCAGTTATACCTCCACCCAGACTGATAATGGTGGCTTCGGTCAAAAATTGAAAAACGATATCCTGGCGGGTTGCCCCAATGGCAAGTCGGATTCCAATTTCCTTGGTGCGTTCCATAACAGAAGCCAGCATGATATTCATAATCCCGATCCCGCCAACCAGTAAAGAAATACCGGCAATAACGCCCAGTACCATATTGAATATATCTTTTGTTCGTTGTTCCTGTTTTAGAAGTTGTTCCGGAACTTTAATTTCAAAGTCATCCACCCCTGAGTGCCGCCGTTTGATCATGCGTTTCATCACTTCAATGGTGGCATCCATTTGTTCGCTCGACTTCACCTGAACAACAATTTTATCCAGTTCATTCATATTGCCTTCATCACTACCGCCTTCTCCGGATGAAAATACAACGATGTCACCATAATCATCACCACCACCTTCGCCCAGCATATCCGCTGTTATGGCTGACCGGTTTTTAAACCGGAGCAACAGTGTCTGGATCGGTGCATAAATCATGTTATTGTAATCGCTGATATCAAGGTTTTCGGTTGCATTTTTTGTCACATTCCGGTTTTCCAACACCCCGATTACCATCAGCCAGATATTACCACACTTGATGTATTGACCGATGGGATTCTGTTGTTTAAAGAACTTGGATTTAACAATGGGGCCAATGATACACACAGATTTCCCCATGTTCATTTGTTCTTCACTGAACATCTGTCCCTGGCTCAGTCCCAGATTGAAAACCCGAAAAAAATCAGGTGTTACACCACTGAGTTTGGCAGTAGATCTTACACCATCTTTTACAATAAAAGTTTCATAATTTACTTCCGGACTGATATTGCTGATACTGGGAATGAATTCTCTCAGTGCGTTGGCATCTTTTAAACTTAATCCGGGGCTGAACTTTTCCTTACTCATCGATTCTTCCTTTTGAGAATCCTGCTGATCTGAATTTTCAGATTTCTGTTTCCCTTTCAGAATGGGTTTTATGATAATGTTGTTGACTCCAACCAGTTTAATCTGATCAAGAATCTCTTTTTTGGCACCACTGCCAATGGCCATCATTGAAATAACAGCAGCTACACCAAATATAATACCCAATGCTGTTAACATCGATCGGAATCTGTTCAGGAATACTGCCTGAATGGAGATGTTTAACGTATAGAGATAGCGCTTCAAGGCTTAGCTGTTTTTGGCAGACGGGTCAGCTTATATTTTTCCGGTTTCTCAGGTATCGTGAGGAGCACTTCCTCGTCTTTCTCCAGTCCACGTTTGATAATGATTTCATTCTCATTGCTCTGACCCGTTTCTACTTCCTTTCGTGTTATTTTACTGCCACTTTTTGTGTATACAATATTGAGGCTGTCTTCGGAATGCAGGGCTTCAATGGGGATGGATAGTACATTTTTTACGGTTCCTGTGATGATAGCATTTTTTGTTGTCATGGCTGGCCGTAAAATGCTGTCGAATTCATTTACTTTGATTTTTACTTCAAAAACCTTGGCATTGGAGCTTCGCATCTGTTCACCGATATTGGCGACTTCTATCACTTTTCCTGTAAACTTTTTTTCGGGGAAGGCATCGATACCGACTTCAACCAGTTGACCTGTTTTAATTTTACTGATGTCGATTTCATTCACATAGGTTTTAGAAATCATTTCACTCAGGTCGGGGAGGGTAGCCACAGTATTATCCCAGGCGCTTAAGGTTGATCCGACACCCTGTTTGGCTCCGTCCCAATTTCGGCGGTAGATAACCATTCCGCCTTTGGGTGCATTTACAGTAAATTCATCCACAACAGCGATCATGTCATCATACTGACGTTGTGCCTGTTGCAAAGATGCACTTACCTCCTGCATGTTGGCTCTTGCTTTTTCAAATTTAAGCTTGTAATTCTTTTGTGCCTGTTCAAAGGCGCGTTCCTGTTTTTCCAGATCAATTGTGACCTGCCGGATGGTTGCCGGAGGTTCGAACTTCGATTGCTCAAGGGTTATTTTTGCCTCTTCCATCGAATATTTCAGATTGATCAGTTCATCGCGTGCATTGCGAAGTTCAAGGGAGGTATCAAGTTTGGTTTTGGTATGCTGCATCTGGAGTTTTTCCAGATTGGTCTGCATATCTTTCAGTTTTGTACTTATTTCAGTGCGGTCAAGACTTGCAACAAAGGCTCCGGAATCGACTACAGTCCCTTCCGCAATAATGTTTTCGATTTTTACCTGCCAGATCCCAACGCGTCTTAAGCCTGAAGGCCCGTAGATTTTTTCAGAACTTTTTGCTTCCAGCTCTCCGGTTGTGGTTACACTGATATTGAACGGCCCGAATTTTACTTTTGCCGTCAGTAATTCCTGTTTGCCAAATTCAATCCTACTGAGTACAATAACAACAATAATGAGTGCCAGTATACTCCCTGCCACAAGAAACAAGCGTTTTTTGTTCTTCATAGGACTTTGGTTATTGAATTATTTCATGAATTCCTGTATAATGTTTTGGATGCTGATACCCTCAGCTTCTGCTTTATAGTTTCGGACAATTCTGTGTCGCAGAATTGGATCGGCAACAGCCTGAACATCTTCAATATCAGGAGAATATCTGCCATTAACAGCAGCATGGCATTTTGCACCAATAATGAGGTATTGAGAAGCACGCGGCCCTGCACCCCATGTCAGATAACTATTGGCCCAGGGATGAGCATGGGCAGTATTTGGTCTGGTTCTTGAAGACAAGGTAACGGCATAATTATAGACATTATCCGGAACCGGGATTCTCCGAACCAGATTCTGGAAGAATTTTATTTCTTCTTTTTCAAGAATAATTTGCGGGTCTGCAGTTTTTTCGGTTGTCGTGTTTTTAACCACATTGATTTCTTCTTCAAAAGAAGGATAATCCAGCCAAATATTGAACATAAAACGGTCGAGCTGGGCTTCAGGCAATGGATAGGTTCCTTCCTGTTCAATCGGGTTTTGGGTAGCCAGTACAAAGAAAGGTTCATCCAGATGATAGGAAACACCGGCAACTGTAACTGCTTTTTCCTGCATGGCTTCAAGCAGAGCAGACTGCGTTTTTGGCGGGGTACGGTTTATTTCATCTGCCAGAATGATATTGGCAAAGATGGGTCCTTTCAGGAATTTGAATTTTCTGTTTTCATCCAGTATTTCTGTTCCGATAATATCGGATGGCATTAAATCCGGTGTAAACTGAATTCGATGGTAACTAAGACCCAGTACTTTCGAAATCGTATTGACCATCAGTGTTTTAGCTAAACCGGGAACGCCTACCAATAATCCATGTCCTTTTGAGAAAATGCTGATAAGCAAGCGATCCATTACCTCATCCTGACCAATAATTACTTTTCCGATTTCCTGTTTTAAGAGCTTATATTTTACTGCAAGGGCATCCAGGGCTTCAACGTCATTCTTATATTGCATAATCTTTCGTGGTTATTTTAATGTTTAGTTCATCCATTTATTCTCAAATACACAGGTATTGTATTCGGGGATGATGTTTACATAGGTTTGTTTAACTTTTTCCTTAATCCATTTTTGAATTACATCCGCATTTTTATCATCTTTTGCCCATTGCTGGATTCGGTCATAATCTTCCTGCATATTGGCACGATGAGGTTGTGTTCTGATTTTCAGATAAATAATTCTGTAGGCTTGTTTTCCTTCCTCTGTTCTCATAATCAAAGGCGCAGAAACTTCGCCAACTTTTAATTTATCAATGGCGAATGAAATGGCGGGTTCAATCTCATCCATTTCGAAGCGGGTAGAACCCGTATTCGGATTCACCATTAAACCGCCGTTATTTTTTGAGGGATCATCCGAAAATTCAAGAGCTGCCTTGTCGAAGGCAAGTCCTTCCGTCTGGATTTTGTTTTTCACTTTTTCTAAAATTCTACTGGCTTCTGTCAGATCTTCAGGTGATACTTTGGGTTGAAGCAGAATATGACGCACATTGATATTATCACCTTTACGCTGAATCATTTGAATAATATGGAATCCCGCTTTGGTTTCGAGAATATCACTAACCTCGTTCTTCTTGAGGTTAAAGGCAATGGCTTCAAACTCAGGGTACAATTCCCCACGTCCGACAAACCCCAATTCACCTCCTTTTCTGGCAGAGCCGGGATCTTCCGAATACAAAACAGCCAGTGTTGAAAAATCTTCTCCTTTTAATATTCTTTCGCGTAAACCAGTTAATTTTTCTTTGATTCGCTGCTTTTCTTCAAGACTGACTGGTGGATTTTTTATGATTTGTCCTACCTCAACTTCTGAATTCACAAGCGGAAGGCTGTCAGCCGGGATATTGTTAAAAAACTTCTTTACCTCTGAGGGTGTAATTTTAATATCCTTGGTAATATTGTATTGAACCTGCTCAATTTTTTTCTGATCTCTTACTATTTCGCGAAATTCTTCCTTGAACTCAATAATGGGTTTCTTATAGAATTCAACAAACTTCTCTTCAGAACCGAACTGCTGAATGTAATATCGGAGCTTCCTGTCAAGCTCGGTTTCAACCTGATCATCGGAAACTGTAATACTGTCAATTTCAGCCTGATTTAGCATCAGTTTCTGAAAAAGGATGCTTTCCAGAATTTGACATTTTTGGGTACTTTCACTCTTAAGTCCACCCTGCTGGCGGAGTTGAAGATACTGATTTTCGATATCGGATTGCAGGATTGAGTAATTGGCAACAACAGCAACTACCTGATCAATTACTTTAGGTTGTGCAAACAAACTGAATGAAAGGAACAAAGTGAAAAGGGCAGTATAGTAATATCTCATGATTGGTATTGTTTGAATTATAGGATTTCAAAATCTTTATTTTTCAGCGCTTTGTCATATACTTCTTTTTCCATTTCGCTGATAAGGTTGAGTTTGCGTTTATTTAAAATAACATTGCGGATATTTTCTTTTTCAAAACTTAACGGAGAAATACTCTCTTTAATTTTGAAGTCGGTAAAATAAACGAGATAAATAAACTCTTCTCCTTTGATTTCAAGAAAGCGGTTGTTTTGCAGGAAAGCTTCCTGATCATAGGTTTTTATCGGGATTTCTTTTAACAAATCATTAAAAAGCAACCAGTTCTGTTGATCAAGAGAGGAATTGGCCGCATAGGTATCACAGAGTTTGGCAAGGCTTAGTTTATCCCGTTCCCGTTCGGATCGCATTAAAGATTTTATTTGTGAAATCTGAGGGCTTTTTAAAGGAAGTTTGACATAAATAACTTTTACAATATTGTCTTTAAGTTCAAAATCGCTCTGATTTCCATTATAATAGGTCTCAATTTCAGTTTCAGTAACCACTGTGTCAAGCTTTTGTTTAACCAGTTGTTCCTGAAAGCGGTAAACTATAAGACTGTTTTTGTATGTCTCAATTTCCTGACTAAAATCCTTATCCTCTTTATCCAGGTTTTTTTCAGCGAGGTGAACAATAAGCTTCTGCCTTACCCAGGTATTAATAAAGTTGCGGACCAGTTCGATACTGTCGGCTTTGGGTGTACCGGGAGGGATCATCCCTTCCAGTTCTGCAGAATAAAGGTATTCACCATTTGCACGGGCAATCGCCTGTCCGTCTTTTTTTGCAGAAGAAGATGTGCATGCCCCGAATACCTGAATAATGATGATCAGGATGAGAGATGTGTAAATTATTTTACTTAATCGTGGATAGTACATCTTTGTTAACCTGAATAGGATATTTTGCCCGTAGTGTTTTAATCCATTCTTTTTCCAGAAAGTTTTGATAATCTGCTGTTACCAGACCTCTTGCTTCGGAAAGCGTTTTGATTTCGCCTGTTAATTTTTGATTTACAACAACAAACATGGCATATCCTTCCGTATCAGGGATTTTATATACGCCGGGTTCAAAAGCGACCTGATCAATCAGCTTACTATCTCCTTTTGAATATTTTCCCTTATCGGATGGAAGTACAAGATCTTCGGTCTTATTGAATTTTTTATTGATTTTCTCCTCATCATATTTGCCGCTTTTCCAGGCTTTATCAGCCATTTTCCAGGCTTTCTCCAGAACATCTTTATCTTTTGATTTGAATATAGTAGCATGAACGCGCTCACCCCAGACATAATTAGCTTTATTAAGCTGATAGTAACTTTCCAGGCCAAGGGTGTCTTTTACTGCTTTTGACCAAACTTTTTTATCTGTCAGATCGAAAAGCAGGATTCCGTCACGGTATTCTTTCATCAGGCTTTTGAAATCAGGGAATTCAGATTCCAGTTTACTATCTTTATATTCCATCAGGGATTCGTCCGTGTATTTTTTGTATTTCGCATTCAGATAAGAAGTCAGGTCTTCATGATTTTGAGTCTTTTGATCCTTTGCAAGATATTTGGCAAAATCAGTTTGAGTATAAGGTTTGGTGTCGAGCGTAAAAAGAACATCTTTTTTCTTGTCTGCTTTGGCTGCATCCCAGGTTGCACTGAATAAAGTTGTATCCATAACAGCAATCATAGCCTCTTTTGCTTTTATGAACTCTGTATAACCGTATTCAGATTTAATTTTTGCAATAACAGCTTCTTTCGAAAGTTGAGAACGGGTATCGCGGTTAACCTTTTGCTTGATTTCGCCTTTTAGCTCATCCAAAGTTCCAATTTCCTTTTTATCGAGGAGTTTAACGATATGCCAGCCAAAACTGGTTGTGATGGGCTGGGAATACTCGCCAATTTTGGCCATTTTGGAAACAGCCACAATGAATTCAGGAACCATGCGGTTTACGCCAAACCAGGGCAGAACTCCACCTTTGGCAGCAGTGGCTTTATCATCCGAATATTGATTAACTAAAGTGTCATATTCAGTGCCTGCATTTAATTTTTCATAGGCTTCATAAATCTTTTTACGGGCATTCAGTGAATCTTCAGGATTGGAAGTTGTTGGAAATGCAACAAAAATATGAGCAGCACGGGCTCTTCCCATGGCTTTCTTAAGGTCAGTCACTTTAATCAGATGATACCCATAATCTGTACGAATTGGTTTGGAAACTTCACCCGGTTTCGTGCTGAAAGCGGCTGTTTCGAATGGATAGACCATATCAAATACGGTAAAATAACCAAGGTCTCCGCCATTTCCTTTCATGGCTGGCCTGTTACCAGATGCTTCTTTATCTTTGGCAGAAAGGTCATCACTGAATTCTTTTGCCAGTTTTTCAAAGGAATCTCCGGCCATAATGCGTTTTCTGATATTCAATGCTTTGGTAAAGGCTTCCAGGGTATCTTTCGGGCTGGCTCCCGGTTCGAGTTTGATGAGAATATGGCTTGCGCGAACATCTTTTTGCATGCGCTGGTAGGCTTCCTCTATCAGCTTGTCAGTCATGTCATTGTCAACCAGATAGTTTTGAGCCAGCTGCTTACGGTAACCTGCCAGTTCAGTTTTAAAAGTGGTCAGTGTATCCATTCCAAGTTCTTCAGCCTCTTTTACTTTTAGTTTGAAATTGATAAATAATTCGAGGTATTCTTCCAACGATTTTTTATCAATGACCTCACCCTTTACATTATTTTTGTTGTAAATCGAAAGAAAATCACTCTTGCTTACTTTTTCGTTGGCAACAGTCATAAGTGTTTGATCGTCAAGTACCTGTGCTTGAGTAAATGGAATCTGAAGGAGTACTAATGCGAAAATAATTGTAAATAACACACGTTCTTTCATAGTTGTAATGCTTAATTATTTGATTAATGCTGTGCAAAGATACGGAAATTCTCTTTATTATGATTTACGGGTATAATTTGTTGCTACTGGTATCCTTTGGTAATTTTGAACAGATCACGAAATGATTTGGTCTATTGGTGAAAAATAACGCAAAATCAACCCCAATTGTTTATTTATTTCAGAATTCCTGATAAACAAACAGCCCCGGATCAAATGCTATTGTATCCGGGGCTGTTGTTTGCAGAAAAGCTATTTTTACTTTATTACAGTAACAGAACTTCGTTTTTCAAAAACTTCACCTTCTGAGGTTATAAATTTGACATAATAAATATATGTACCAACAGGTACAAACTCATCCTTATGTTTCCCATCCCATCCTTCAGCCGGATCATTTGTCCGGAATAATTCTTCTCCCCAGCGATTCCAGATAACAAAAACATAACTACTCCTGTCAACAAAGATGCTTACCGGACGGAAAACACTATTGTATCCTTTTGGAGAGAATGCATTTGGAATGAAAATCATGGAGTTTTGAATATCGTTTCCGACATTTGAGAAGGAGGTATCCCTGAAATCTGGCATTCCGGGGCCCTGCTGGGCTTCAATATAATATTTGAATTTACCCTGAGTAGGTGTATACATCCCAACTTCATCGGTATAATTGAAAGTACCATAGGGTATTGTTGCAATCGGAATCGGATCCATCATGCCATCGATTCCACGGAAGATGTTGTAAGCCTTTACAAACGACCAGGTCCATCCTTCATAATCATTCCATGTAAGAATGTTCGTAAAATTATTTTTTGCTGAGACCTGAAGAAAAATAGTGCGGGAAGTATCCGAATGCATTACATCGGTTCCACAACTGTCAATCACACTGAAATAGTAATAGAAACTCTGGTTTGTCACAGCAGTTGTATAATCGAAATATTCCATTTCAGGTAATCCTGTAGGTGTAATTTCACTTATCAGCTGATAAGGCCCTGTTTTTTCATCGGCTCTGTACAATTTATACTGCAAAACCAGAGCAGCTGTATCGACAAACATTTTCAAGTGTACCCGATCTTCATTCTCCACACTTACGTTGCGCAGGAAGGTAAAATCAGGAGGACTGGGTTTGGTTACCAGAACACAGGCAGAACATGAAGTAGAGGTCTTGGTATTATCGTTGTTGAAGGCCTTTACCACATAACAATAATACGTATTTTTAGTAAGTCCGGTATGGGTGTATTGTGTCGGGGGATCCTGTCCGGCCGCCTGAGGCAGAACTGTTGCCAGAAGGTTATATTGCCCGCCATTCTCACTTACAAAAATGTGGTAACCTCCAACATAATCGGTCATATTATGATAGCCTGTCCATGAGATGTCAATCTGGTCTGCACAAGGGTCAACCCGGTCGATCTGAAGGTAAATAGTGTTATGGATGTTGTTGGTTCCCATCGCACTTGTATTCCAGCAACTGTCAGCTGCGGCCATTGCATATGATTTGGAAAAATCACAGGCATTCCCTGCTGTTTTATCATCAATATAAGATGTATTGGTATTTCCGTATACCGTATCTAAAATACTCCAGATGCCATTGTTATTGTAAAATATCAGATAGGCATGGGTTTCGGGGTCTGAAGCAATCCATCCGATATGAACAAAACCGGTAATAGAATCGATCCCCACTGTATCCAGAACAGGTGTAGCAGGGGGCATATTGTCAAAATAATAGCCCTTACGAACATTAGAAACAGACCTGCATCCAGTCTGGTCGGTTATACTTATCCTATAGGCAATTGAATCACTGCATAATATCAGTGTATCGAAGGCAGAAAGCGACATTGTTTCTTTTATGCGCGACCAGCCTGAAGGATCATTCCGGAAGATTTCATATGTATGGGAAGAAGTTGGTAAATCCGGAATATGAATAGGATTCCAGCTTAATTGATTTACAGTCGGATCAATGGGAGAAAGGGAAAGGAATATGGATTTCAAAGTATCTGTGGGGTCAGATTTGAAATACCCGTCACATTCAATACGGTTAATAATATAAACATATTGAGAAGCATTGTTCCCGTTCAGGGCATTAATGGTATGAGGCCCGGAATCATATGAGAAACTACTGTCGATCAGAGTATATGGACCATTCTGAAAAAAGGATGTATAGTAAAGATAGGCACTGAAATAATTTTCACTGATGGAATCGGCCGGAGCGAGGTAATCGATTGTGATGGCACCATTGGGTTCAACACTGATACAATGTGCAGTTGCAGGTGCTGCGCTTTGGAAAAGAGCACTGTCAACATTGGAAATTGTCATACATCCACTGGAGTCCCCAATGGCAACCCTGAATTTTATATAGCCACACCCGGTTACTTCCTTATTCAGATTTAAATTCAAGGTAGAATCAAGCAAGACCCAGTTCCCTGCCAGATTTTGTCTGTACACATAATATTCGCCCAGTGAGGTAATTAATGGCGGAGTATGTGGAGCGTTCCAGGTAAGATTGGCAATTCCGGCAGTGTTCTGAGCATTTATATTTATTGTTGTAAGCGTATCGCTGTGTGCGGAATAGTATAAACCATAACATCCCGATCTGGTTTCCATGAAATAGTATTTACTGGCAAGATGTGCATCTGCCCCTGCATGGGTATAAGAAGTGGTGTAAAAATCAAAAATACTATCGACAAGCGTATACGGCCCATTCAGGTTATCAGCCTTATATATCAAATACGCATTAAAAGTGTTTGGAATTACAGTGGTATCCGGCATTTCCCAGGTTAAAATAACATCCCCGTTCTCTAAAACCTCTGTACATCTCGGGGTTGGAGGCACCATTACCGCATTTTTGACAACAACGGTAATGGTTGACACATTGATTGCCGGAGCAGGACAATAATCATCCAATACCTTAATAATGAAGTTGTAAACATTGGTTAACCCTCCGCAACCGGTACCTGTCTGGAGGTGAGCACAGGTTGTTTGCCAGTTAAAGTTGGTTTGGGTGAACATAAATCCGGGTGGCTGGGGTGGGGCAGGATCCAGTGTGGCACAGGGTGGAGTAAGGCATCCGAAACTTGTATTCGTATAGCCCTGTCCAAACTGATTTCCAGTTGCCTGTATTGTAAGCCATTGATTATCTGTTCCATTGTTTAGAAAATCCAAATCCTGGGCTGACATCCCGAACGAAACAATTGATCCTGCAAAAACTGTATCAATATACTCAGTATATAGGCCGGTAACTGGATTTATAAAGGGCGATGTAACTTCCGGCGGGAAATTATTTCCGCAGTTGAGCAATACGATCTGCATTTCACGGAAGACTTCAGCTATTTTTATCCCGCAGCGGAAAGCCGTAACCTTTGAAACGGTTACAAATGCTCCCTGAGTGAAAGAAGTAAAGGTTAATTCTCCGGTGTAGGGGTTGATGGCAGCGGGTACATTATTGGTGTTAAATGCAGGGCCGGGTAAAGGGTTATTGTAGCTGTAATTTGCTGCATAAGTAGTAATTGGAGTATTGGCGGCTGTAAGCGGTTGTGCCCATTCATAAGCGAGTGAATCTAATTCTTTATCCGTGGCATTCGGGTTATATTTGAAAGGATATCCGGTACAAATTACCGTAGTTGGTTTTTCAATAAAAACAGGGCTGTTGTCCCAGCATGGAAAAACATTTTGACCGTTATACGGATACATTATAGCCCGGAGGAACCAGTCAAGACTGGTTGATCCAACTATATTGTCACACGGGTTGCGGCAGCAACCCGTCCATGAGAAATACCAACCCGTTGCGGGAGGTACACCAGTTATATTCACACCATTAGGATAGGACTGGTCTGTTGTATATAACCATTCTTCAACACCCCCTGCATTGCTTGTTCCAACTGTTGAAGCACATGAGACATGCGGGAATGTAGGATCTGCATTACAAACCGGTGACATGTCCGTTTTCCCTGCAAACGCATTTGGATACAAGTTCATTGTAATTGGTCCGCAGGGGGCGTTGGTATTCAGGGTTTCCTGATTATTGAATGTTACGGTTGATCCGCATTCGCGATAAACCCGCATAGTAAACCTGTAGTTTCCGTTGGGAAGGCATTCCCAAATAATTTCGCCTCCCATATAATGAGATGAAAATGCCTCCGGAATTAACCCAAGGAGTACTAAAATGAATAGAAAGAATCTTTTTCGTAGCATAAACTATGAATTACTATTTATAAATGCGGTTATTTAATGTCAGGTCCGACAACAATTTCTATCATTGATTCCGGACTAAAGTATTGTTTTCCAATTAATTGTAATTGTTCAGTATTGCATTGTTGTATCTGCTTCAGATTTGTTTCAAAATAATCTGAATTCAGGCCAAAGTAACGAATTTCTTTAAAACGTTCAGCTAAACTAAACGGACCATCAATACTCTGCAAAAAAGAACCAAGCAGATAATTTTTTACCAGGTTGAGTTCCTCCTGGCTGGTTGGTTCCTGAATTAAGGTATTGATTTCCGTATATATCTCATTAAGAGCATTTTCGGTAATGTCAGAGCGGACATCAGTATTAATAACGAAATAACTTTCATTTTCAAGACTGATAATATTGGCTCCTATTCCATAGGTAAATCCTTTTTCTTCCCGGATATTTTTCATCAGGCGGGATCCGAAATATCCACCGAGGACAGTCGAAAAAACCTTTATCGGGATAAAATCACCGGATTCAGGACCAGGCATGATCTTCCCAATCCGAAGAGAAGTTTGAACGGTATTTTCTTTCAGTACATGTTTTCCTGTTGTGGTCTGGAGGTTGAAGTCAGGAGTATGGAGGGATTCAGGAATTTGGCCCCATTGTTTTTGACCAAAAAATTGATTGATTCGGGGTAAGATTTTATAGTTATGCGAACAGGTAGTAAAAATCTCGCAATTGCCTGAATGATAGGATGATTCAAAGAAAATTCTGAGGTTTTCAGGAAAAAGTTTGTCAAAGTCTTCGAGTTCAGCCTTTGTTCCATACGGGTGGTTCTTCCCGAACAGGGATTCACTAAATGCCCTGTTTGCGAGGAAAGCTGTTTTTTCGAGGTTTACAAGAAATTCCTGTTTTTGCCGGCTTAACAGATTTCGTAATTCATTTTCCAGAAATGTAGGTTGCATAATCATAGAACCCAAAACTGGAAGAAGGGGCTCGAAAAAGTCGGCTGCACAAATGATGCCTACAGTAGCCCTGTCGCGGTCGCAGGAAAGCAAAATGGAAGCACCATAGAACTCTGTCAGATCGGCAATCTGTACCGAACTGTACCGGGAAGTTCCTTCCCTGAGCATCCTGTTGGTATTTGCAGCAACAAGCAGTTGTTGCTGATAAGAAGAACCAGCTTTAAAAACAATTTCAAATTTGATGAGTGAGTGAGTCGAGTTTCGGAACAGATGCACAGGAATTCCATTATCGAGTGTATGAAATTCAGGCTGAATCAAATGAAATCCAAAGGTTTTATCCTCAATGTCCATTTGATGCAGTTGCTGTGCTATCGGAGCACTTCGCCTGTCTGTCCGATTTGCTGTCATGGATTATCGGAGCAATGTAATTTGTCCGTTTTGTTTACGCTCAGTTCCATTCTGATCGGTAAACTGAATCCTGTAAATATATACGCCCAATTCAGCTGGTTTTCCTTTGATTGAACCATCCCATCCGGCTTTTATGTCTTTGCTTTCAAATACAATCTGACCGGTACGGGTAAGGATAATCATGCTAAAATCCTGAATGTCATTGCCGTAGACCTCAAAAATATCATTGATTCCATCGGCATTGGGTGTAAAGGCATTGGGTATGGCAAGTGGCTGACAATCAACAACTTTTACACGGATTTCTTTGATCAGTTGCCGGCCCGACTGGCTGGTAACAGTTACCGTATAGGTTGTTAATTCAGTTGGATTTATTTGGATAGAAGAACTCGTTTCTCCGGTATTCCAACTGTAGAAGTCGCCACCCCGGGCTAGAAGTATCATGGATTCGCCTTTGCACAACATGGTGTCCGAACTGGCAGAAAGTGGTTCTGTACTGGAAGGGGAGGTCTGTAATTCTTTAACAGATGAATTTGTTGTGTTAGGCCTCTGTGCAACAATTGGCGGGTTGTTTTGGGAGTATACCGGAGTATGTGGCTGAATGACTGGTTGTTTATTTAGTTTGGCATGGAAAACTGAGGTTTTTTCAGGTGCCACAGATTCTTTTGCCAGAGAAACGACGGAACGGTCAGAAGCACCGGATTCGATCACAGATTGCCTGAGACTTTCTTTTTTAACCAGGTTTGACTGTGTAGCAACAGGAGTTGTTTCAGGTTGGGAGGCAACAATTTTTTGTTCAGTTGTAGCCGGCTTGTTATTTTGTTTGATTTCCGGACCGGATGCATTGGGTGTTGGTAGCAATGTAACCAGTACAATGCTGACAACAGCAATCAAGGCAGCACTGCCTGCAATGATTTTACCCCACTTGATGGCGGGTTTAGCAGGTGTAACAGGGAAATCCGGATGGGTGGCAATTTTATTCCACAACTCGGGTGAGGGTTCTTGTTTGAACTCCGCAAAAGCATCCCGGAATTGCTTTCCGATATGACTATTATCAGGTTCCATATGATTTTCTTTATTCATGATCTATTCAGAGATATAATCTGTATTCAATTCTGTCATTTTACGTTGCAGGACTTTTCGTGCTTTTAAGAGCTGGGTTTTTGAAGTACTCACTGAGATTTCAAGGCGATCAGCAATTTCTTTATGACTAAATCCTTCAATTTCATAAAGGTTAAACACCATTCGGTAACCGGGCGGAAGCTGGAGAAGAAGTTTAAGCATGTCCTCATGGGTTATTTTTGAGATCATGTCTGCTTCTTCTGAGGCAACATTTCCGATTTCTTCCAGATCAGCATGATGCTGATATTTCTGGTTATTCCGGATTTGATTCAGGGCGGTATTTATGATGATTCTTCTGACCCAACCTTCGAGTGATCCTTCACTGCGAAAAGTTTTGATGTTCAGGAAAACCCTGATAAACCCTTCCTGTAGCGCATCTTCGGCTTCTTCCCTGCTGTCAAAATATCGAAGGCAGACACCAAACATGGTTCCTGCGAATCGTTGGTAAAGCTGTTGCTGTACATTATTCTTTCCTTCCTGGCAGCCTTTTATGAGCTCTGCATCCGTTAACATCCTGATGTTTTACTGTGATTAGACACAGGCCTCTTTTAGAAAGTTGCCTGTTTATTTTTAATTAATGGATTGACTCTATTCAAAGTTACCGGATTTATAGCGTAATACGGAGACGGAATTCTCCCGGAAAATACTTTTTGCAAATTCTCTGCATGACTCAATAGAAACAGATTGATAACCTTTCGATTCCTGATTAACAACCTGAGCGTCACCCAATGCTTCAAAATAGCTGAGACTCATGGCTTTATCCAGAGCTTTGAGTCTGCCCCAGGCCAGGGCGGTTTCTGTTCTGTTTTTTACCTTACTCAATTCCCGTTCATTAATATCATTTTCAATTACAGCAAGTTGTTTCCACACTTCTTCTTCTGCCGCTGTAAAGCTGGTTCCCGGTGTTAATTTCCCGGTCAGAATAAACATGCCATTTTCAATATCTCCCGATGAAAAGGCATCAAATTCAGTGAATAATTCCTTTTCAATGACCAGGTCACGGTATATTCTTGATGATTCTCCGCCTGAAATTATGTCGCTCAGTAAATCCGAGGCATAAAATGTTTTTTCCATTCTTCCGGGCGCCGGGAAGTTCATATACAAGGCATTCTGTGGAACATTTCGCTCAACTTCCAGGAAACGTGGCGCATTTTGTATGGCTTCCTTTGGAAGATTCCGGACATATGTGTAAGGACGGGCAATATCTCCAAACCATTTTTCAGACATTTTAATAATAGCATCCGCGTCAACATCTCCTGCAACGCATAAAACTGCATTAGCCGGACAATAATGGGAGTTAAAAAAAGAACGTATTTCATCATCACCTGCCTCCTCAATGTGTTTCATATCCATACCAATAACAGGCCATCGGTATGGGTGTGTTTTGTAAACCAAAGGACGCAGTAAACTCCAGATGTCGCCATATGGCTGATTAACATTGCGTTGCTTATACTCTTCAATTACAACTGACTTCTGGATACGAATATTTTCAGAATTTAATGCCGGCGAATGAAGTCTGTCGCTTTCAAGCCAAAATGCTGTTTCAAGATTCTGTACAGGAATATTAATGTAATAATTGGTCAGGTCATTTGATGTAAATGCATTGCTTTGTCCTCCTGCAGCTTCAATATGTTCATCAAATTTTGCAGCATTCTCAGAGCCTCCAAACATCAGATGCTCAAAAAGATGAGCTAGCCCTGTACGGTCAGGTTGTTCATCTTTGGCTCCTACATGATATAGCATATTGAAGGCTGCCATTGGTGAGGCCGGGTCTTTATGGATTAGCACAGTGAGTCCGTTACTGAGTATGTGTCGTTGAAATTCAATCATAGTCGCGTTTTCAGGGAAGTTAAAGGTTAAACCTCACTATTCTTAAAATGTTCAGAAAGTGTTGCAAAATAATTCATAATTTTGATGTTCTTACTAAATAAATGTAACTAACTGTAAATCAGTCTTATTATGAAAAGGGACGAGAAAGTATTCGAACTCATTGCTCAGGAAAAAGCCCGTCAGATGCACGGCATTGAATTAATTGCTTCCGAAAATTTTGTCAGCGACCAGGTATTGGAAGCCATGGGATCCTGTATGACCAACAAATATGCAGAAGGATATCCCGGCAAAAGGTATTATGGCGGATGTCAGATTGTTGACCAATCCGAACAGCTTGCCATTGACCGTGCCAAAGAATTATTCGGTGCAGACTGGGCCAATGTTCAACCCCATTCCGGCGCGCAGGCCAACATGGCTGTATTAATGACTGTTTTACGTCCCGGCGAAACCTTTATGGGACTTGATCTGGCGCATGGAGGACATCTTTCTCATGGTTCACCGGTGAATTCATCCGGAATTTTATACAAACCGGTTGCGTATGCCGTTGAGCAGGAAACCGGAATGATCAATTATGATAAAATGGAAGAAGTAGCCCTTCGCGAGCGTCCACGATTAATTATTGCCGGTGCTTCAGCCTATTCACGCGATTGGGATTTTGCCAGAATGCGGGCAATTGCAGATAGTATTGGCGCTATTCTCCTTGCAGATATTGCACATCCTGCAGGGCTTATTGCCAAAGGCTTGTTAAACAACCCTGTTCAGCATTGTCATATTATTACAACCACAACACACAAGACTTTGCGCGGACCACGTGGTGGAATGATTTTAATGGGCAGCGATTTTGAGAATCCCTGGGGTTTAAAAACACCCAAAGGCGAGACAAAAATGATGTCCCAATTGCTGGATTCCGCTGTATTTCCTGGCGTTCAGGGTGGACCACTCGAACATGTAATCGCCTCAAAAGCTGTTGCATTCGGTGAAGCCTTAACGGATACCTATCTCAATTATGTGATTCAGGTAAAGAAGAATGCTGTGGTTATGTCAAATGCCTTCATGAATATGGGCTATCATGTAATATCCGGTGGTACAGATAATCACTTGATGTTGATAGATTTACGAAGTAAATTCCCTGATATTACGGGTAAAGTAGTTGAAAACATTCTTGTTAAAGCGGATATTACCGTTAATAAAAACATGGTTCCGTTCGACAGTCGTTCACCGTTCCAGACATCCGGGATCCGCGTTGGAACACCGGCTATTACCACCCGTGGATTAAAAGAGGAACACATGGAAGGGATCGTTTCCTTAATTGATGAGGTGATTTCAAATATCGAAAATGAATCCGTAATCAATTCTGTTCGCTCCAGAGTGAATGAAATGATGCAGGATCTTCCCCTTTTTGCTGATTAGTTTATTAAGTTTTTTTGATGAAAAAACAACTTTTGGTACTGGTATTTCTGGCTTCTTCTTTCTTAGGGATTAGCCAGGAATATCAGTTAAAGTTCAGATCCCGGGCAGCTGTCGGAAAAATGATTTATCTGGGCAGTTATTATGGTGAGCGAATCACTCCCATTGATTCAGCAATGGCGGATGAAAAAGGCTCGGTAAAGTTTAATCTGCCGGCCTCACGATCTGTCGGTATGTATCGGTTTATTTTGAATAAGGATATGTTTAGTGATTTTATTTTTAATCATGAAAATATTGATATACAGATAGATGTAGAGAAATTTGAAGATGGAATCAGGATATCAGAATCTGTTGAAAATGAATTATACTACAGTTTTTTAAAAACGGAACGGGATTTTAGAAAACGTGTCGCCTTACTATTGCCCCTGCTGGATGAATATCCCCGAAAAGATCCTTTTTACGGAGAGATTCTGAAACAGGCAAATCAATTGCAGGATGAATATCAGAAAGCTGCAGAAACTATCCGGGAAAAGCATCCGGGTAGTTTTGTTGCAAGACTGATTGCAATCAGGTTGGATAATCCGATTAATTTTAAGTTTTCGGCCAATGACCGGAAATCCGATTTGAAACTCCGGTTTTTTGAGAACAAAAACTTTGCAGATTCATCGCTTCTGAGAAGCAATGCTTATCCGAATAAGTTAATTGAATACTTAAGTTTATACGCCAATCCCGAATTCAGTCAGTCTCAATTGGAAAAGGAATTTATCAAAGCCGTGGATCTGATTTTCGGAAAAGTGCAGATGAGCAAAGAGATTTATGATTTTTCGCTGACCTATCTTGCCGGTGGATTTGAGAAGTTTAAATTCGAGGATGTGCTTGTGCATATTCACGACAAATATCTTTCCGGTTTATTATGCGATGAAGATAAGACGAAAAAGGATCTTGCCTTCAGACTGGAGGCCTTCAGGAAGCTGGCAGTCGGGAAACAGGCCCCTGATATGCTTTTGAATATGCAGGATGGGTCTGTTGCCTCTCTTAATCAAATCAAATCGGAGTATATTCTGATCGTATTCTGGGCTGCCTGGTGTCCGCATTGTACACAAATGTTGCCGGATCTTGACAAACTCTCTAAGCAGATACCACCTGAAAAATTGCAGATAATTTCGGTTTCACTCGACACAACGGACACTGAGCGTCAAAAGATACTGGGCAAATTATCCGGAAATATTCTCCATCAATGCGATTTTCTGGGGTGGAATAGCCCCCGTGTAAAAGATTTTCACATTTACGCAACACCTACCATGTTTTTAATCGACAAAAGACGTACAATTCTGGCCAAACCGATTATTATGAATGATCTGGCAGATGCTTTGCTCGAGAAAAATATCCGGTAAAAAAAATTAGGCCATGGCCAGCAACTGGTCAACGAGAGGAGGGAGCCCGATACCGGCTTTTTGCCGGATGGTTGTTAAATTTCTGACATACGTTTTGTCAGGGGCATTCGGATCAACCAGGAATTTTAGAATTTCTGTTTTTGCATATTCAAGAAGACCTGCTGCAGGGTAAACCTGCATGGAAGTCCCGATAACTATTACAAAATCAGCATTCTGACAGAAACGGGCTGCAGGCACAATCATCGGAACAGCTTCACCAAACCAGACAATATGGGGTCGGAGCTGGCTTCCTTTTTCACAAAGTTCGCCGGTATTGAGTTCGGAACCATTGATATCATAAATAAGCTCTTCATCGACAGTACTCCGGGCTTTTTTTAATTCCCCATGGAGATGAAGTACCTGGGTTGATCCGGCACGCTCATGCAAATCATCAACATTCTGGGTAATAATTTGCACATTGTATTTTTCTTCAAGACGGACAAGAGCCAAATGCGCTGCATTTGGCTCTGCCGTCAGAAGTTGTTTTCTTCGTTGATTGTAAAATTCTAAAACAAGAGCCGGATTGCGGTGCCAGGCCTGTGGAGTGGCAACATCTTCTATCCTGTATTCTTCCCATAAACCGTCGCTGTCGCGAAATGTTTTAATGCCGCTTTCAGCACTGATTCCGGCTCCGGAAAGAACAACAATTGTTTTCATTCAGTTTAATCTTCGAATAAATTCATTTCATCCATTACCGTCATCATCTGTTTTACGGAATCAGCCGATTCATTGAGCATTTTTTGCTCATCTTTGTTCAGTTTCAGTTCAATGATTTCTTCAATACCATTGGCACCGAGGATAACAGGCACTCCAACATAGACGTTCTTGAGGCCATATTCGCCGGTCAGATAAGCACAAACCGGGAATACCCTGCGCTGATCATCAACAATAGCTTCGACCATTTGAGCAGCAGCTGCTCCCGGAGCGTACCAGGCTGATGTTCCCATCAGATTAACCAGTTCTCCGCCACCTTTACGGGTGCGTTCAACAATTTTGTCAATCTCGTCTTTGTTCAGCAGTTCACTTACCGGAATACCTCCAACAGAAGTATAACGGGGCAGTGGAACCATAGAGTCACCATGACTTCCCAGCAACATGGCATGGATGTCTTTTGGAGAAACATTTAATGCACTGGCTAAAAATGCGCGATACCGGCTGGTATCCAGAATACCGGCCATCCCGAATACTTTACGGGAATCTTTTTTAGCTGCCAGATAAGCACAATAGGTCATTACGTCCAATGGATTGGAAACCACGATGATAATTGCTTCAGGAGAATACTTTATCACCTTTTCGGTTACATCTTTTACAATGGAAGCGTTGGTTTTGATAAGGTCGTCTCTCGACATACCCGGTTTTCTTGGTATTCCGGAAGTGATTACAACAATATTCGACCCTTTCGTCCGAAGATAATCATTGGTTACGCCAACAACTCTTGAGTTGAAATTATTGATCGATGAAGTTTGCCAGATATCCAGGGCTTTCCCTTCCGCTACGCCTTCCTTGATATCCACCAGGACGACTTCTCTTGATAAATCTTTGTGGGCAATAACATTTGCTACCGTGGCACCAACGTTACCGGCACCAATTACCGTGATTTTTTTCATAATGCATTACTAATTTTGAGTTTCAGAACAAGGAGTAATTTAATATGCAAATATAGACATATTTACAAATCACTTACACTTGTCTCCACTTTCTTTTCTTCTTTCAACGCATTGAGCATCAAGCACTGCAATGGTTACCATATTCACAATTTCGGCAACACTGCTTCCCAGCTGCAAAATTTGTACTGATTTATCCAGTCCGTTGAGTACCGGACCAATAACTTCAAACTTCGCCATTTCCTGCATCAGTTTATAGGCAATGTTGCCGGCACTGAGGTATGGGAAAATAAGTGTATTGGCTGGTCCGTCAACCAGTTTGGAGAATGGGAATTCCTGTTTCATCAGCTCAGCGTTGAGTGCCACATTGGCCTGAAGATCGCCATCTACAATCAGATCCGGGTAGTCGCGGTGAAGAATGGCAACGGCATTGCGTACCTTTTCAGGAATTACACCATAATTTGATCCGAAATTCGAATAGGAAAGCATGGCAATCCTGGGTTTAATATTGAATTGTTCAACGGCAAATGCAGTCTGGAGTGTAATTTCGACAAGCTGATCCACATCGGGATCTTTGTTCACTGTAGTGTCGGAGAAGAAAAACGGTCCCTGCTTGGTGTTGATGATATACATTCCGGAAACGATGTTGGCTCCGGGTTTTCTACCGATAATGTTCAAGGCCGGGCGAATGGTATCCGGATAATTCCGGGTTAAACC
>CAYLTH010000016.1:0-4363 GCA_964386485.1 uncultured Bacteroidales bacterium
ATATAATCATTGGCCTGAAAGTCAACTGTATTCTCTTCAACAATAAAACCCGAACCCGGTATCAGAACTGAAAGCTTCTCTACCAGCATCTTTTCAGCAGTCTGATCGACATGAGTAACAAAATTATTCAGAGATTTTACCTGGATTTCTTCTAAACGAAGCAGACTGATCTGTTCGCGAAGAAAACCTCCGGTTTCTTTTGCAATTGAGCAAATACGGGCAGTTAATTCGGCAGGATTCATATAATAAGTGTGTATTGGATCAAAATTACACCAAAAAGAGGGAGAAATGCCTATAATTCGCAAAAATCACCTTGCAGTAATCCGAAATGGATAAATTTGCAGATCAAAACATGAATTATGACAGGAGATGTCTTATTAATTAAACGCCATCATAAAGAAGCAGCTAAAAAGCTGGTTCCAATGATTCTGGAATTACAGATTAAACGCCCCATAATTGCCATTTCGGGGGAATCCGGATCAGGAAAAAGTGAATTATCCAATGCAATCGGTAAACTGTTAAAAAGCATGGGGATTAAATCGAAAGCTGTAACAACCGATGATTTCTATCAAACCCTGCCTTTTGAACGTACCGCAAAACGGATCGAGCGAGGCATTAAGGAATCGGTTGGCCCCGATGAGTATAACTGGGAAGCGATAAATGCCGTATCCACTGCATTTAAAGCCGGGAAAAAGGCCAGTCTGCCCTGTGTTGATCTGCTCAATGATGAAGTTGATACCTTGCACGTTGATTTTAAACCTATTGAAATACTGCTGTTTGAGGGTCTGTATTCGATTAAAAATGAGCAGGCAGATTTCAGGATTTTAATTGATATTCCGTATACCAAAACAAAACTTGCCCAGTTAAAACGGGGAAAAGAGCCCATGGATCCAACCCGACTTGAAATTTTAAAAGCAGAGCATAAAGCAGTAGGCTTGATAAAAAAGACGGCAGATGTTCTGATCTCTGATACGTACAAAGTAATCCGGGTGAAATAAGACTATGTTCCCTGAATTTGCAAAGAATCTCAGCATTTATGAAGTTAACCTGCGCCAGTACTCGCAGGGAGGTACATTTAAAGAATTTGCCTTACACCTCCCGCGACTCAAAGAACTGGGTGTCGGGATATTGTGGTTTATGCCCATTTTCCCGATTGGCCTAAAAAATCGCAAGGGAATAATGGGGAGTTATTACTCAATACGCGACTTCACTGCAGTAGATCCCTCCTACGGCACACTGGCGGAGTTTAAGGAGCTTGTCAGGCAAATCCATTCCATGGGGATGTATATTGTTCTGGATTGGGTTGCAAATCATACTTCCTGGGATCACCACTGGACGCATGAACATCCCGATTTTTATAATAAGGATGAAAAGGGAGATTTTGCGCCTCCCTTTCCGGAATGGGAAGATGTGATTCATCTTAATTACAATAACTATTTTCTCCGCAAGGAAATGACAGATGCAATGAAATTCTGGATACGGGAAACCGGAATTGACGGATACCGTTGCGATATGGCCAATCTTGTTCCTGCGGGCTTCTGGGCAGATGCGATTAAGGAAATCAGAAAAGAAAAAGAAATCTTTATGCTTGCTGAAGCCGAGGAACGTCCATTACTGGAGGCCGGATTTGATTGTTTGTATAACTGGAAAATTTTTCATCTCCTAAATTCGGTTGCCCGGCATGAGCAGGTGATTCAAAACCTGGATGGAATGATTGAGTGGGAATTTATGGAATTTCCTGCTGATAAGGCACACATGCATTTCACCTCCAATCATGATGAAAATTCATGGAACGGGTCTGCCATTGAACGGCTTGGTAACATTCTGGAACCAGCAATTGTATTGAGTTTTACCCTTCCGGGCATGCCCCTGATTTACAGTGGTCAGGAGGCCGGACTCTGGAAACGCTTAAGTTTCTTTGATAAAGACTTAATTGAGTGGAAAGAGGACAAGCTAGGCCCCCTTTTTACCCGTCTGAATCAGTTAAAACAGCACCAACCGGCACTTTGGAATGCCGAATATGGCGGAAGTATCCGAAGAATAATGCATGAAGAAAGTCGGGATGTTATGACTTTCGTGCGTGAAAAGAACGGAAGCAGAGTCATTGTATGCATTAATTTTTCGTCTGATTTTAAGCGTTTTAAGTTGTCGCACTACGCGTATCAGGGTATGTACGAGGATTACTTTTCGAACCATCAGGTTTCACTGGCTCTTGATGCAGGCATCACGCTAAAACCGTTTGAATACAAGATTTTCGTAAAATAATTATTTTCTCTTTCCGGTTTAATATTATTTGTATATTTGCACCCTCATTGCCCAGGTGGTGGAATTGGTAGACACACCAGCTTGAGGGGCTGGCGCCCGTTAGGGTGTGCAAGTTCGAATCTTGTCCTGGGCACCGAGGCCCAAGTGGTGGAATCGGTAGACACGCTAGTTTCAGGGACTAGTGATCGCAAGGTCGTGCAAGTTCGAGTCTTGTCTTGGGCACACCCACCTGCCTCCCGGCAAAAAACACTCATCCTGAGAGTTTATCAAACGAATGCTGATTAAGAAATTTATTCTTCTGTTTCTGCTTTTAACCCTGCCTCCGTTGGTATTTGGGCAGATCGATAAAGAAGCAGTAAATCAGATGTTTGCAAAATTGAGTAAAGCCATTGAGGAAATCGACCCTGAACAGGTTGAGAAAATCCCATATTATTCGATTCAGATTGCTGGTATTCATAAAGATATGGATAGTCTGCAGCTTATCCTGCAAAAGACGCTGTTTCAGCCTATCGCACCTGAAGGACGTAAGTATATCACATTCAGTGAATTATCAGGATATTTCAAACATCTTGAGCGGGTTATTACCGAAAAAATGAGCGCCATCGACCTTGTTTTTTATGAAGGTGCATTGGAAAGTCTGAGTGAACGCGACAGCCTGACTGCAGAAAAGCGGCTCCGGCAATCTATCCAGTACAACCCCTCCTATTCACCTTCTTTGTACGCATTGGTTCGTTTGCTTATTTCGAGGCATCGTATACCGGAAGCAGAGGAGTTTTTGCTGAAAGCCTTATCAAAAGTAGATACTGCCAACAATATTTATTATGCCGGCCTCTGGAAAAGAGCCAGCAATGAGGTTTTTAGCGGATATCTCCGTGTTGCTGATCTTTTCATGAAGAATGATGATTATTTATCGGCAATCCAACAAACAGCAAATGCAGAAGCTCTGAGTCTTAAAGTAAAGATCCCGGGAGGCAAAGATAGTATTCAGGCTTACTATTCCTTCGCACATGATGGCATGTTTCTGGGATATTTGCGCATTGCACAACGGGCCATTGATCAAAAAAAATGGGATCTGGCGAACATCTACCTGGAAAAAACAACGGATTACCAGCGGGAACATAAAAAGTACATTTTGTCCGGAAATCAACTTACTGAAGCATATGAACAACTTGAAAAAGAACATTTAATCAGTGTAAAAGCGAAAGAGCAATCCCTTCAATATCAAAAAAGTAAGAAAGTCAGTAAATACCGGAAACAAAAAAGGAAATCCTATAATCAAAAAAAACAGCCACAGAAAATTCAGCCACTTCAGGCACCTGCCAAAGCAATGGCGGATAGTGTAATTGTTATGGATACGCTTGTCAGGGATTCGGTTGTTGCAAAAATACATTCAGCTTATTTTCTTGTATGGAAAAATCAACTGGACACTGCAAGGTTGATACTTGACAAGTGTTTGCAGGATGCTAAGAATTATCGTTTTGAGAATGACAGGGAATATCAAAATGCCAGTTCTGAACTCATCAAAAGAATCAATGAACGCTACTGTTTTTCAATTCATTCCGAATTTGATATCCTTGTCAGCAAAGCTTTTTCACAGATAAACAGGCAAAACTATGTTGATGCGGGTGAAGCATTGAACAAAGCCCGCAGGCTTTTTGACGATCGTAAAGATTGCCTGCTCAGCGACAGTTTGCTCAACAAACTCGAAACCCGCTACAAACCGCTTATTGCCTTTACCGAACTCAATGAAAAACGATCCTCACTGTTGATCAGGGGTGAATATGCTGCTGCTTACTCTGTTAGCCGGAAAATGGCGCAATTTGTGACAGAACATCCGGAAGAAAGTATCCGCCAGAGTTATTTGAACACAGAACAGTTCATTCGGAAACAATCGGATCAAAACCTTACCAAGGCATTTCTGCAAGCCAGTATTGATAGCGCATATCGGTCTGATTGTTTGTTATTTATGCAGATCTACAAGGAGCAAAACAGAGACAATACCACGATACGTGATGAGCAGGTTAAAGCAGCGCATTTTTTGGCTGATTATGATTATCATCTTCATCCGGTAGTAGATGCAGGCAACTCCTTTGAATCA
>CAYLTH010000016.1:4463-38545 GCA_964386485.1 uncultured Bacteroidales bacterium
TCATCACCCTTTTGTGTCATTTCGATTTTAAAAATCGGTTCGAGCCGGGCAAAGTCGGAAACAACATTGCGGGGATGGGTTTCGCTAAAATCGATGATATAGATATTGTCGGTTTCATCAAGGAGAATGTTCTGCATGTTCAGATCACCATGGCAAATTGAACTATACCATAAACGTGATTCGGACATCAGGCCGGGCCATTTATGTTTCAGAAACCAATAAGGATTCAGAACAGGGCGATTGAGATACGGACAATCTATAAATTGCTGATCAGCAGATATCCCCAGAATGCGTTCGGCGTCTGCTACGATGTTCGGAAAAAAGGGTTCGAGCGGAGAATGGTTCTCCCACAAACGCATGGTTTCGAGTTTGGGTTGACCATACCAGGGTTTCAGGATGTTTTTAAAAATCCGGTCGAATAAGGGAACTAATTCATTTACAGGACGTTCCTTATAGACATGAGTCAACCATTTCAGTTTTGTTTCCGGGCCATTGATGCCCAGAAAATTATACCGCATTCCACCCCAGGCACCAAAATAATGCGAACCCATTATCGTAGTGCTGTTATTGAGAATGAATTTGTGGACGTAATCGCGGTATCCTTTTTCTTCCCGTTCGACAATGGCAACTTTCCCCAGTTTCAAAACGGTTGGAAGCATGCGGCGACCTTCTTTATCCAATGAGGTAACTTCAAAGGTTTTCGCCGAAAATCCGCCATGAAGTGGTTTCAGAATCACCTTGCCTGCATCATGATATATTTCGCGGATGATTAATTCCCATTCTTCAGCGGTGTCGGTAGGTTCGGCATATTCGATGAGGGATCGTGTCTGTTCTGAAGAGATCTCGCTATCGGGCATAAAAACCCAGCAACGGGCTGCCTGAAAGGCTAAATCATTTTGAGCGACTTCTAAAGGAAGAATTTCGATTTGATTCAGAAAAGCATTCAATCCGGAATATTCGGAAAATCCCGATGCAGGATTACTATTCTCAAATTTCAAAGAAACTGCCTGCCATATTTTTTGCGGGAGCATGTCTTCGCTGGCATAAACACCCTGAATTAACTGATTATCAGAGGTTATCATGATGAATGCAAAACGATCGGGCATATTTTCCAAACATTCGGCAAGATGCGAACTGATGGTATCGAGCAGCATTTCAGGATGCATGGGAGTCTTCGCTTCAATTTCGATTTGCCAGGCTGGCGAACCGGGAACTGCCAGTGCCTCTTTAACATAAACGGCCTGGGAAGCATTGGGGTTCCCGATAAAATAATCCGGCATGATTTCCGTGTTATCGGGGATAAAATAAAAGAATCCCGGGGAGGCAATAAATGCACCCATGGATTTTGCTGCATCCTGTTTGTTTTCGGCCAGACATCCGATACCGCTTGCTATGCCTAATTCACTGAGAGCGACTAATTTAGGGAGTTCAACTTCCGTGGTTGACCAAACAACAGCCTTGGGAGTTTCGCCCTGCAGGGATTTAAATTTAATTTTTAATTCGTCGGTATTTAAATCCGTAATTCCGGCAGTCTTATCCTGTATCTCACTGATCCGGCGTTCTGCATTTGCAATACTGGTACAAAGATTCAATTGGTTTAACAGACCGCTCATGGCCAGAACCTGCTGAACAGCATCGACAGGCTGAACCAGGAATAAATCTCCCTCCCGCTGGCGGGTTGATTTGCTGAGTTGTATCAAAGACCGGATACCGGCACTGGACAGGAAACTGATCAGATGACAATCAAGGATTATAAAACGCTGACCACCAGCATCCGAATCCTGTAATCCCTTTTCAAGACCTGAAGCACCAAGGGCATCCAGCCGGCCCTCAGCTTCAATCAGAAGATAATGAGCATCCCGGATGCATTTGATGGCAAGCATATTTAGAATGTATTATTGAATTCAGGCAAATGCCTCATCTTTGGTATTAAAAATTTGAAAAATTGTATGAAAACCTGTGATGGTAAATACTTCTTTCACACTGGCCTGCATGCAGCAAAAGCGAAGAAAGCCGGCAGAACCGATTTTTTTACCCACAGCGAGGAATGAGCGTAATCCGGAACTGGAGATGTAGTCGATATGTTCCATACAAACAACCATTTTGGTATGACCTTCATCCACCATGGCTGTAAGCTTTGACATGATTTCGTCTGACACCACGGCATCGAGCCTTCCGCTCAATACCACATATTGAATCCCATTTTCTAATGTTGCTTTAATTTCCATTATTCAAAATATTTTAAGATACATAGTCAATTTAAACGTTCAGACCGGATTACATAGAGAATACAGAGGAATAGTCGCGCAGGAAATATTCCTTTTTTCCGGGATGATAGTAGATATCAGAACTTCCGGTTTTCTCAATAAAATCAATAGTCATCTGATATTGAGCAGTCCCTTTGCGCAGCCATTCAGGTAAATCATTTTCGGTATCGATGCGGTATTTTGCTTTTATATCGCTAACCAGAATTTCTAATTTTTGTTCTGCAGTCTTAATCCCCAGAATAGATTTGGCAATTGAACCCAGTTGAAAGGATGCCGATAATTCCTGAAGTGCCTTTCCAATGGCTTGTCCGACCAGGTCCATGCGGGCAATTTGCTCCACTCTTCCCTGGTATTTTACCTGTTCTTCGCTATTCAGCAGGAAGCCGAGCATCGAGCCGTAATACGCGAGCGAAATGATAGCCATTTCCTGAAGTTCAGGGATTTCGGAGGAGAAAATAAGCTCCCGGCAGCGGGTTTTAACTTCGACCAGTTCCTTGTTATCGATTACCGGATATTTCCGGCTGGCGATCATCCACAGGATTTTCTTATTTTCGACTTTCAGAACCCGTTTTACAACAAGACTTGCCAGTAAATCTTCTTTAAAAACATCAGCCCGAAGACCGAGTTGGGTAATCCAGTAATCTGTAGGTTTTTCAGACCGATTTTTGAATAAAAGACCAATTGCATCATCCAGAACAGCATCACCGGTTGGAGTACTATCGAGATGAATCATTTTGGACAAATCCGTATCGATTCTTTTTTTAATCGCTAAATCCATCAAAATTGCACTGGCCAGCACAACATCAAGGGTTTTACTTTCTGAGCTGATCCCGCCCGCATCATCAACGGATAACAGGAGGATTTCTTCCGGAATAGTTAAAGTACTATGCATAAAATGGTGATTTTTTTCCAAAAATAGGAAATAAAAATTATGTACAAACACATTGGAGTAAATTAATAATTAATCTATTTAGAATTATTATTAATAACATACAAACGTGTTGAACTTTTATTTTTTAAATATATTTGTGTGAATTAAAAGAAAAACCCATGAATATTTTATCAAATTTATCAAGAATTAGCGTTTTTGAATTTCGACCATTTATTACCGTATCATTTATTCTGGTGCTCATTTTTTCCTTTTCACTGACAGGCAACCTTTATGCACAGATGCCCTCGGTTGTGTGTAGCGCCGACGCTAACGGAATTCCCTACCAAATTTGTCAATATTCAAATTTGCAGTTACATGCAGTTGAGGAAAATGGACAGCAAGGAACTTTCCATTGGGTTGGCCCTAACAATTTTCAAAGCAGTGTGCAAAACCCAATTCTTACCAATATATCAACCTTGAGTACCGGGAATTACTCAGTAACTTTTACTAATAATCAAAATCAAACATCCTCCTGTACCATTGAAATTATCGTAAGGAATTGCTGCCTTTCAGCCAATACGCCCTCAAATTTTCTAACCGGACCAATCTCCCAAATCGGAGCAATTGATTATTCTTTGCCAATAATTTGTGACAATTTATTAATTGATAATAACTTTTCTTTCCCACCATTGACTAATTTAGTTTTTACGGATCAAAATACTCAAAAATCTATTATTGTTCAACCAGGATCTGAATTAAAACTCTCGAACTCTCATGTTACACAGTGTTTTTCAGCCTACCACGGTATTGTGATTGAACCAGAAGGATTAGTTAATATTGAGGACTGCTATTTTGAATATGCAACAACAATGATCGTTGCCAAGGGAGGAAGCGGCCTCACAGTAAAAAACTCACGTTTTCATGCAAACCATATCGCAATTGATGTTCCGCCTCCCTTTGATCCGACAATTTATCAATCGGTCAACCCATTTTATCTTACTGGAAATATATTTGAGTGTACAAGTGAGTCCCATGTTCGGGCCAATTATCCTATTGTGGGGTTCGACTTCACAACCTTCATGCAGATATTGATGGACCAGATGAAAACACTTTCTCAAACATGCTTAATGGAATCATACTTATAGATGGGAATTACACAATTGGGAATACTGTGTTCAATGATATTTCAAATTATCCCGGATATCCCATAAGTGGAAATGGAATTTATGCATCAGGAGAACATAACGAATTAATAACACAACGACTAAATCAAATTGGATTAGGTATTGCGGGGCCACCTACATTCAGCAATTGTAATACAGGCATTAATGTAAGAAATATGGATATCCGAATTGAAAACAATAAAATGCTTAATGTAAATTCTGGTATCTATGGACAGAGTTTTTTTGGAAAAATAGTTACAATTTACAAAAATTATATTGGTTGCCATGATCAGGGAATATTCATAAGAAATTATTCCCCTTCTAATAGCATAGAAATATCATACAATAATGTAAGTATAAGTAATCCAACTCAAGATAATTTTGAAACTGCTGGTATTAAATTATATGAAGGGCTTCAGGATAATTTTAGACCATCTGTCTTGTTTTTTAACAAAGTATTCACACAGAATGCATACAATAGCATTATTGTAAACCAATGTTTTAAACCAGAAATTCATGAAAATCAAGCAATGCTTCTGGATTATCAAACAAATATTAATGGTTTAAACATTATAGGATGTCAGAAAGCAAATGTGAGCTGTAATTATTTAATAGGAATTGGAGCAAGTCTTGGATATTCTTCAAGCTATAATCCAAAAGGTATAACGGTAACAAGTACAACCAGTTCGCACATAAACTGTAATTACCTGAGAGATGTATATTGCGGCTTAAACATCGAAGAAATCTGTCTCGATACTGAAATTAAAGGAAATATTTTTGAGGATCATAGCGTTGGGCTTCGTTATAATAAATGGGCGAATACTGGACCACAGGAAGCAAAAGGAAATCAATGGCTTAATCCTACCATGCCTTTGGGTGCTATACATGAAGGTGCAAACCCACCTTTTGATTACTTTTCTGCGGATGAGAATAATTCGATATTAACCCCAACAAATAAATATCCTAATACTGGGTGGTTTATTAATAGTTTTGCTACAGTTAAAAGTTGTAATAATGAATGTTGGTTTTGGGATACAAATAGTGCCATTGATTCCATTAATAGTATTGATAGTTTAATCGCAATTCATGGGATTCCATCCACTGAGTATGAAGATGAAATTAATTGGGCTGCAGGTAGGTACTTGTTCGAAAAAATCTTACAAAATAGTGACCAATATTCTGGTAATCTATTTCAACAATATTTTGATTCAATTGCTATGGAATCGGGAGGTTTGTTTGAACAAATAAAACAAACAAAAAACGCTGCCTGGAAAACGGATTCTATTTCAATAACAAGTATGTTGGCTCTTTACGATGCTACAGAATCTCTTTTAGACTCGATATACAAACTTGACAGTTTACTTAGTACCGAATTATGTTTACAAGATAGTCTGTTAGCAGGTATTTTATTACAGTCTGCTCTTGTAAGTTATAACTCCTTGAATACTCAAATATACGTTTTATTGAATCTAATTCGAGGTCAAGCAAATAACACGATTGATAGTTTAAGGATTATGAATATGAGCATGTCTGATAGTCTGGTTTATGAAGAAAATGAAAAATGGGTAAACGAAATTCTTTTATCCATTTTATCTAATGGGAAAGATACCTTAACCCCAAACGAAATTACAATCCTTGAGGGTATTGCGGCTCAGTGTCCAGTTTCCGGTGGGTTATCAGTGTATATGGCCAGAAGCTTGTTATCTGGGATATTTGACACTCATTACAATGATCAATTACTTTGTATACAAAATGGGATCATTAAAAACTCAGAGGTATTAACGTCCATCAACAATAATGTTACTTTCACTTTAAAACCCATTCCATCAAAAGGTTCTGTGATCCTAAATTGGTCTTTGCCAACCAATCTGGAATCTAAATATTTCCTGTTTGACATTTCAGGGCGTTTAATTCTAAGCAGGGAATTTAACCTGAATGATAACCTGATTTCGATTGATTTGAAGGAAAAAGCAGATGGTGTTTATTTTTTACACATAAAACCAGAAGGAAAACCTGTTTCAATTCATAAAATTATCTTGGTTAAATAGTCAGAAACTATGAAGACAATTCTCCTGCTGGTTTTATTGACCCTGCCTTCATTCAATCTTTCTCTATCTCAAAATTTCATCGATAAGAAACGCGATTTACAATGGGTAATAGGAACTTCACCATACGCGTTAAAGTTTGAATTTAATACAAATCCACTCACAATTTCTACCTGCAACTTCCCTACGAATTACAAATCATTTACTGGCACTAGTATTTCAGATACAAATGGGAACTTTTTGTTTGCAACAAATGGGGGACATGTTATTGGAATGAATCTCACCTATTTGCCTCATGGTGACAGCCTGAGCTATGGTTGGGCCTACAATGTGCAGAATGGACAAGGAAATGCAATTCCTTTGGGAAATATGATTTTACCCAAACCCATGAATGACAGCATATACTATGTTTTCCACGAAATGCTGGACTGGATTCAGGTACCCGGGGGGACAATGATGTTAACTACACAATTGATGTATTCAGTAATCAATCAAAAGCTTAATCAGGGCATCGGGGATATGATACTGAAGAACCAACGCATTATTCTGGACACCCTGCATACCGGTTTTACGGCCACACGACATGCGAATGGTCGGGATTGGTGGTTGATTGTACCGCGGAATGATACACAATCCTTTTATATCATCCTATTTAGCAAGGCAGGCATCCAGGAGGTAAAACGACAGAATATCGGCCATCCTGGTTGTTTAAATCCTCCATTGAGTACCGCTTTAAACTTGCATTTCTCACCTCAGGGTGACCGGCTGGCATTAGCGGCCCGGGCACGGACAGACTGGAATTTTGCGGCTCCTTCCTATACCTGGATCAGATTATATGATTTTGACCGTTGTACGGGGACATTATCTAACTTCAGGGAAAGTTCTGAGTACTGGAATGATTCTTCCTCCGTCAATTTTTATTCCGCTGTATTTTCGCCTAACGGACGTTATTTATATGCCAACGATCCGCTATGTGTATACCAATATGACATAAGTGTAAATGATTTTGGTTCTACCCGTCAGCTCATTGCCACCTGGGACGGGTACATTGATACAATTACTAACTTCCCAACTGTATTTGGATGGCCTGAACTCTTAAGCGACAACCTTATATATTATCCGGCTAATTCAATCAATTTTCTGCATGTTATAGAGAATCCGGATCTTGCCTGGCCGGGATGCCAGGTGATTCAACGCAAGGTTCAGACATCCCGGGATATCGGGCACTGGCTGCCCAACTTTCCCAACTTTCGGCTGGGGCCGGTAAGCGGTTCTGTTTGTGATTCCCTGAATGTTGGACTAGCAGAGCAAAATCCGGAAATGTTTCACTTAAATCTGGTACCCAATCCAACAGATGATCATACACTCTGCCAGGTTACCGGAAACAACACATCAGTGGACGGCATTTTATATTTACATGAACCTTCTGGTCGTATCTTATGGCAAACCAAATTAAATAGTCCGGAAATCCGCATAAACACAAAAAACCTTGCCTGCGGGCTTTATCTGCTGCGTTACCATCCCAAAAAAGGAATGCCGGTTCATTCACGACTGGTTGTCAGTCGGTAATTTTTTCTTTAAACTTAAGACACTCCAATTTATATTTTCAGGTAAAGTGCGTACACGTATGTTATTGGGATTAAGACTACCCCGGATAAAACGATTCGACGAAAAAACGCTATTCCTCCACCTGATTTTTTAATCCGATACGTTAAAATTGGTAAATTGCAGCCGTAATACGAAGACTAAATCGCTAACTACTTAATAATAAATGGTGTTTAAACGGGTATATTTTCCAAAATCCGGAAACATTTCTACTTTTACTCAGGAATAAATTTGATAATATTACGATAATGAACGAACTCATGGAAGAAACCGCATTGAAAATCAAAATAATGGTTGTTGATGATGAAGTGGATCTGGAACCCTTAATCCGGCAGCAATTCCGTCAGCAAATCCGTAACAAAGTGTATGATTTTGTGTTTGCCCACAATGGTCTGGAGGCTTTATCAATGCTCATCGAATACCCTGAAGTAGGCATCATTCTCTCCGATATCAATATGCCGGAGATGGATGGCTTAACCTTGCTTTCTAAGCTGAAGGAACTTAAAAATCCATCTTTAAAAACTGTTGTTGTTTCAGCTTACGGGGATATGGAAAATATCCGGACCGCGATGAACCGGGGGGCATTCGATTTTCTGACCAAGCCGATTAATTTTGAAGATCTTGAAATCACGATCAATAAAACCCTGGAAGAAATCACCCTACAGCGAAAGGCCATTCTGGAGCATGATCAGCTGATTTCGATCCGGCACGATTTAAACACTGCTCGAGAGATACAACTGGGAATTTTACCAAAGACATTCCCTCCGTTCCCGGGACGCAAGGATTTTGGTATCTATGCATCAATGGTTGCCGCCAAGGAAGTGGGGGGCGATTTTTATGATTTCTTTATGATTGATCCGGATCATCTTGGGTTTGTGATCGGCGATGTTTCGGGCAAAGGTATTCCGGCTGCAATCTTTATGGCCGTAAGCCGAACGCTGATCCGGGCTACCGGTTTGAAAGGGATGAGTGCAGCCGAATGCATGTTCTATTCCAATAATCTTTTGTGTAACGAAAGTGTTTCGAGCATGTTCGTTACTGTTTTTTACGCCATTCTGAATACAAAAACAGGAGAGCTGGAGTATGTAAACGCAGGCCACAACCCACCCTATCTGCTACGCAAAGGAGGAGTCGTTGAGAAACTCGAATCTACGGGCGACATCATTTTGGGATGTTTCGAAGATTATCAGTTTCATGGCCGTACCGTTATGTTAAACCCGGAAGAAGGAATCCTCCTGTTTACCGATGGTGTGACAGAGGCCTTCAACAAACAGGAAGAACAATATGGAGAACCCAGACTTGAAACGCTTCTGGCCGGAATTGGACAAAACACAGTCGATACCATTATAAACACTATCAATGCAGATGTTAATCAATTCAGTGAGGGTGTTGCCCAATCGGATGATATTACCCTGCTGAGTGTAAAATATTTTGGATAACAGGCTCCGCCATGAAAGAAGAAACAATTTTTCTGACCAACCAGATCACCCAATTGGATGTGCTTACCGGAGCACTCGAATCGATTGCGGAGAAATGGGATATTTCACCCGCCCTTACCCTGAATCTGAATCTGGTATTGGAAGAACTGGTGACCAACATCATTTTTTACGGATTCACCGATACGAATGAGCATACGATAACGATCCGTCTTTCCCTTGAAAATACAAACCTGACAGTCATCATAACAGATGATGCCATTGCCTTTAATCCCTTGCAAGCTGCAGAACCGGATATAAACCAGGCATTGGAAGAACGGGCAATCGGTGGTTTGGGAATCCATCTGGTACGGAAAATTATGGATGATGTACACTATGAACGGCTCGATGAAAAAAATATCCTGACATTAAAAAAATCAATCGCATAAAATAACATACTATGGAACTAAAACACAGCAAATCAAATGCTTACCTTATTTTAGAGGTCAATGGCAGGTTGGACACAACCAATTATGGCGAATTTGAAAAGGCACTGGTTGATTTTATTGATGGCGGAGAAACATCCATCATTGTAAATCTTTCCGGATTAACCTATGTAAGCAGTTCCGGCTTACGGGTATTGTTGATGGGACTCAAGAAAATAACAGGATTGGGAGGAAAATTCCATTTGTGTTGTTTACCACCGAATATTCATGAAATATTTGAAATCGCTGGTTTCTGCTCGATTTTCACCATTTTCCCCACTCTGGAAGAAGCCCTGAAATAAGAAAACCATCGTAAAAAGCCTTTACAATGGATGGAAGACCGGCAGGCCGGATCGTGAAAGCAGTTAAACCGCTGTTCAGGTCGATTTTTATAATCGTTGCCTTATCCGCGATTTTGTTGATTCTGGATAAGTTGGATAATCGGGAGAACGAACGCAAATACCGGTTCGGACTGATCCAGTATAATGACACTCCTTTATCTGAAATGTCGCGAAGTGGAATTATTGAAGGTCTTGCTCAATATGGATATCAGAAGGAGAAAGATTACGAACTCCTTGAATTTAATGCACAAGGCGATGTTGGCAGTCTGAATATGATGATTGATGCGGTGATTAACAAACAAGCAGATCTTGTTTTTATTACCTCCACTCCCACCCTTCAGGCAGCCATTAAAAAGATAAAAACTATACCGGTTGTTTTTTCGGTTGTGGCGGATCCTATTCTGGCAGGTGCCGGCACCTCCTTTGAAAACCATTTACCGAACCTGACCGGAATATCCACACTGGGGGATTTTGAAGGGATGGTTAAATGGGTTCGGAAAATCCTTCCGGGAGCAACAAAGCTTGGGACCATTTATACCCCGGGTGAAACGAATTCGGTTAAAAACATGACGGAATTGAAGAAATACGCAGAGCTGGCCGGGCTGAAACTATTGACAGTTCCGGTAAACAGCAGCCAGGAAATCATGGATGCCTGTCTGAGCCTGTGTAATCAGAACCCGGATGTTATCTGCCAGATTGTTGATAATCTGAGTGCATCTGCGGCATCTTCCATTATATCGACTGCCGGAAAAAATGGAATTCCGGTTTTCGGTTTTGTCAGCGATCAGGCTAAAAAAGGGGCCGTTTTTGTGGTTTCACGCGATTACCATCAGGCCGGGGTTGATGCTGTAAAACTAGCCGTCAGGATACTGAAAGGCGAAAATCCGGCAAAGATTTCGTTTGAGTTTGTGAGTAAAACCAATCTGCTGATTAATCCGGCTGCTGCAAAAACATATGGTATACTACTCCCAAAAGAAATTACACAGAATACAGATGTTGTTGTTATTCAATAGATTATGGAAGATAAACTAACCATAATACGGGAAAATCAGTCGGACCTGGTGGTGCTGAATGTATCCGGGAGAATCGACGGGTATTGGTCAAAAGTGCTGGAGGAGTCGCTTGATGAACTCATCCGGTCGGGGGTTATGCATGTTGCCCTTGATTTGTCGGGGATTCAATATCTGAGTTCCATCGGCATTCGTGTTCTGGTAAAATATGCCAAGCAATACCGCCAGATACAGGGGAGTTTCGGGATTAGCTCATTTTCGGATACTGTGAATGAAGTGTTAAGAATGGCCGGTCTACAGGGAGTATTAACCTATCAACCTGCTGCAAAGCCAGTTGTTGCCGATATTACAGAACGTCATCATGAAACGGAGTCATATTCCTATAGTCATTCGAGCCTGCCCTCTTCCGAAGATCTGATCTGCCGCTGTATTGGAGAGCCGGAAAAACTGAAATCGACCGGATACACGGTGGACGACTGCCAGACGATCGACTTTAATCCACACCGATTTGGTTTGGGACTGGGTGCAATTGGTCAGAATTATGAGGATTGTAAAACACGATTTGGTGAATTTGCAGCATTTGGAGATGCTGTTGTTTATTCACCCGCCGGTAAAACCGGGAGTCCTGATTACATGATCCGCAGCGGAAACCTCATTCCAAAAATCGAAATGCTGTATGGGATTTTACTGGAAGGTGAGTTCAGTCAGGAAGTCCGGTTTGTCCCGAAAGACACCTCGAATACCCTTTCTTTCAGCACCTTACTTGCTGATCTTGAAAAAATAAGCGGCTTTGACCGGTTTGCCATGGTGATGCTGGCAGAAAGTGCCGGATTGGTGGGATTATCGCTTAATAATCAAGGCATTACTACTTCAGCTAATCCTCTGAATCTGTTCGGGTTTCCTCAAGTACGGGAATCCATGATGTATACCACAGAACCCGGATTTCAAAATACGATCTGTCTGTCTGTTGGAATAGTCAGCCCTCAGGATGATCCGGTACTTCATTCATTTACCCGTCCGATAAACGGGAAACCGGAGAAAAATTATCATTTCCATACGGCTGTTTTCAACTATCATCCGATTAAAACAGCTCAAATAAGCCTGCAGGAAACCGTTTCACGACTGTTTAATACAGAAACTCTTCAGGGAGTCCTGCATTTAATCCATGATAACCGACCTTTAACCGGAGTCGGAGAATCTGAATTTAAAAATGGAATCTGTTGGATAGGGAGGATTAAATCATGAACCAAAATTTTCAGCCATGTCACTCCTGATCGGTGCAATAACAATGGGACTTATCCTGGCGTTGCTGGCGCTGGGCATTTTTATAAGCTTCCGGATTTTCAACTTTGCGGACCTGACGGCGGAAGGATCCGTTACGCTGGGTGCAGCAGTGGCTGCCACTCTGATTGTGGCGGGATATAATCCGGTTGTGGCTACGCTGGTGGCTGTACTCAGTGGTTTTCTGGCCGGGGCGTTAACGGGAATTATTCATACACGATTCGAAATCAATGGCTTACTTGCCGGGATCCTGGTTATGACGGCACTGTATTCGGTGAATCTGCATGTTATGGGCAAAAGCAATGTGCCATTGCTGTCGGAAAATACGGTATTCAGCTATTTAAATTTTTTCATCAACACCGATGTCGAACCCAATCCCGCCATCCGGATTTTAGGCTACACAATTCCTCAGCGAGAGCTATTAATATTGTGTGCAACAGGTCTTTTGTGTCTGGTTACCGGAATTGTGCTCTACGTCTACTTCCGAACCGATCTGGGAACTGCCATGCGGGCAACCGGTAATAACCAGCAAATGATCCGGTCGCTGGGTGTCAATACCAAAACGATGATTGTATTGGGTTTGGCTATTTCGAATGGTTTAGTTGCCTTATCCGGAGCATTGCTGGCTCAGTTTCAGGGTTTTGCGGATGTTCAGATGGGAATTGGTATGTTGGTCTGGGGTTTAGCCAGTGTGATTATCGGAGAGGCCCTGATTACTGATAAATCATTGGGATATCTTATTTGCGGAGCCGTTTTCGGATCTGTCATATTCAGGTTGCTGGTTGCCGGTGCACTCCGATTAGGGATGAATCCGAATGATCTGAAACTAATTACTGCCGTTTTTGTATTTGTTGCGCTAATATTACCCGGATTGCTGAAATCGAAAAAAATTAAATTCACAAAGTACCATGATTGAGATCATTAATCTGCAGAAGACCTTCAACAAAGGGACTTCCAATGAAGTGAATGCTCTTTCGGGCATCAATTGCACCATTGAAGAAGGTAGCTTTGTTGTATTGCTGGGAACCAACGGATCCGGAAAATCGACTTTACTCAGTGCCATTGCCGGCAGCTTTTTCCCCGATACCGGAAAAATCATTCTGGATGGATCGGACATTACGAATATGCCGGAACACAAGCGGGCCGGTTTTATCGGCAGAGTATTTCAAAATCCGTTTATGGGTACAGCACCCGATATGACGATTGCTGAAAACCTGGCCATGGCTTCCCGCCGTGGACGAAAGCGCTTGTTTTCCAATGCATTACCCCGAAAATTGCGATGTGAATTCAGCGATCTTGTGAAGCCCTTGAACATGGATCTGGAAGAGCGGCTCGACAATGCTATCGGAAAACTCTCGGGAGGACAGCGTCAGGCACTCACCCTGCTAATGGCAACCTGGGTAAAACCAAAGGTATTATTGCTCGACGAACACACTGCTGCACTTGATCCCAAAACAGCAAATAAAGTCATTCAGCTTACCGAAGAACTCGTTGAACGCGAACAGCTTACAACCATGATGGTTACGCATTCCATGCAACAGGCCGTAAAAATGGGGGATCGGATTCTACTTTTACACAAAGGAAAAATTTTGTATGATTTCAGCGGTCAGGATAAAAAACGGCTCAAAACAGCAGATTTGCTTGCATTGTTTGATGATATCCGCAAGAAAGAACAAATTGATCCGGCTGCTGCAGAACTTTTTAGTGCTGTTTATATCTGATGAATCCATGTTCTGATGAAGAAACTCTTTCGAAACCTGGGTCCCTCCGTTTTTCTGATAATGCTGTTATCGGCTTTGTTACTGATTTCTGAAACACCGAAAAAACAGAACCTGTCGGAAACAGGATTACACAGGATCGCCATCTTTAAATATTCTTCGCGCACCACGCTGGACGATACGGAACGTGGCTACATCGATGGATTGGCAACAGAGGGATATATAAACGGAAAAACCATTGAGCTTATTCGTTATAATGCAGAGAACGACCTGCCTACAGCCCATTTGATTGCTGCTGAGATTCTGAATAAAAATGTCGATCTGGTGATTACCGCCAGTACACCTGCCTTACAGGTTATGGCAAAGGCGAATCAAAAAGGGAAAATCCGGCATGTATTCGGAACCGTTACCGATCCGTTTGGCAGTGGTGTCGGGTTAAACAAAGACAAACCGGAAGACCGCCCTGCCTGGCTGGCCGGTGCCGGAACATTTCAGCCAGTTGAAAAGGCTTTCCTATATGCACTGGAGATGAATCCGGGTTTAAAAAAGGTAGGTGTTGTATGGTGTACGGGTGAAACATGCTCAGAAGCCTGTGTCAGAATTGCCCGACGCGTTTGCAAAGAACATGGGATTAAATTAATTGAAAATACGGTAGATAATTCAACTTCCGTGTATGAAGCAGCTAAAGCACTGGTTTCCAAAGGGGTTGAAGCGTTGTGGATTGGTGGCGACAATACCGTTGAAATTGCTGCGGCCATGGTTATTAAGGCGGGAGCTGAGGGAGATATTCCGGTTTTTACGAATAATACAGATCATCCTCCACTTGGGGCATTATTCGGTTTAGGGGCAAATTATTATGAAGTTGGATTAAGTGTTGGAAAACTTGCCTCCGAAATCTTACGTGGAAGAACACCTGCCTCCATCCCCATAGAAAATGTAGTCCCGGAAAAGCTGGTGTTTAATGCAGAAAAACTCATGTATTTTAACAACAAAAACTGGAGAATCACTGCAAATCTTAAACAGAAGTCAGAACAATAATCTTATAATAGCATATCATTTACAGATCTTTTTAGAGAGAGCAACATATGAATTAAAAATTTGACTACATTTGCTTTTACAGGTATGTGCCAATTATAATTATCTGTTTTTCAGTATCTTACATAACAAACACGGGTTTTATTTCAAATCCTGATTATGGCTTTAAAAGTAATTATAAGTCTGAGTCCGGTTATTTTGTTTTTTTTCATGCTGTTGTACCTCGACAGCCTGAAACTCGTGCGAAAAAACCTGCTCGGGTTATGCTTGTTATGGGGATTAGCAAGTTCCGGACTGAGTTATTTGGGAAATACAGCGTTAATTGAAATCCTGGGGATGAGCTTCCCGAAATATTCCCTGTTTATTGCACCTGTTGTCGAAGAATTCCTGAAGCTTTTACCAATACTTTATCTTATCCGGAAAAACAAAATCGGATTTATGATCGATGGGGCCATTTATGGCTTTTCGATCGGGGCTGCCTTTTCGGTGGTAGAAAACCTCTATTATTTGTTCAATTATGCTGATTTAGAGAATAATCTGCTGGTGTGGATCATCCGGGGAGTGGGAACAGCCATCATGCATGGCAGTGCGACAGCTCTTTTCGCTATGATCAGCATGAGTTCACACAATCGAAAAAGCAGAGAGGTGATCGGTATTCTGGCAGGTGCTTTTGCAGCCATATTACTGCATGCACTTTTTAACGGACTGGTTGAAATTCCGTTGCTTTCAACATTGGTGACCGTTTTGATCATTCCTGTATCCCAGATTCTGATTTTCAACATGAATGAAAAATCAATCCGGAACTGGCTGGAGCTGGAGTTTGATTCGGAAGTTAACATCCTGAAAATGATCCGGTCAGGTCAATTCTCAACAACAAAGACCGGGCAATATTTGCTTAAAATCAAAACCCATTTTCCGGCAGAGATGCTGGTGGATATATATTGCTACATCAGTGTTTACCTTGAATTATCGATTCAGGCAAAATCGCGGATTATGATGAAGGAAGCCGGCATTATTCCACCGACTGATCCCGATGTTCAGGATAAACTCCGCGAATTGACGGCACTTGAAAAAAGCATCGGGAAAGGAGGACTCCTGGCAATTTCACCGGTATTGCGGATGAATCGCCGGAATTTGTGGAAACTAACCCTGCTGGAGGGAACGTAATTTTTAATATTTTTTTATTTTTTTAATATCTTTCACCAACTTTTCACCAATTCCGGGTAATTATGATAACAAAAACAGATAATGAACTTGTTCGGGAGGTGATCAACGGGAATTTAAATTCCTTTGAAAGCCTGATCGAGCGATATCAGAGGACGATCTTTAATCTGGTCTTTATGCTGGTTAAGGATCCGGAAGATGCAAAAGACATAACCCAGGATATTTTTGTAAAGGCTTTTGAAAAAATGAACTCCTTTAACTTTAAATACAAATTTTTTAGCTGGCTCTATCGCATTGCTATCAATGAAAGCCTGACCTGGAAACGCAGGAATCCGCGCATGTCATCCCTTCACGAAACCGAATTTACTTCTATTCCGGCAAATCAGTCTGAAAGCCCGGAAACCGGAGAATACCTCAAAGCCGGCTTAAGCATTTTACCGCATAACTATCAGACACTGTTGATCCTGAAATATTTATGTGATTTATCGTATGAAGAGATTGCTGAGATCTCGAAGATTTCGGTGAAGAAAGTACGATCCAGATTATTTATTGCCCGTGAGAAATTGCGTTTAGTATTAATCGAAAAAGGCTATCCGGAATATGAATAAGAAAAAATTACTGGAAGATATTTACCGAAAAATTGACGGTGAATTACCGGAACCGGAACTACAGGAGCTCGATCAACATCTGCGCAACGATCCGGAAGCCATGCGCCTGTATCAGCAATGCCTGAAAATTGGACATCAGTTTAATCATCTGAAAACCAATCAGACCGAACCCGAACTGACCAGCGACATCATGCGTGAAGTAAGAGCCAGTCAGCATAAAAAACAAACATCATCCCCTTCATTTGGCCTTGCTCAGGACTTCTGGCTACAACCCCTGTTTAAATACAGTTATATGTTTGCCGGTGGTTTTCTGGTAGGTTTCCTGATTTTCAGCTTTTTTAAATCCGACTTTACTTTATCCTCTAAAAACACAGACGGAATGAAAGGCACTATGTTACAATCAGCGCCCTTTGATGAATTAAAAGTAGCAGACTTGTTGCTCTTTGATGATCCCCGGGTTAAGGCGGTTTGTAATGTGCGCTATTCCAACGAAATCGTTGAAATTCATCTCGATATTTCATCCGGTGAAGCAACAAAGACATTTCTTGAATTTGATCCGTCTCATTTCAGAATCCTGAATTTTCAGGCTGTTCAGGTCAATGAAGTATCCAATGCACTTACAGGGGGGAATTCAATCATGATTAACAATACCGGTGACAATAAATACATTATACAATTGCTGAACAAGAGTACATTATCCCATCCCATCCTGATCAGAATCCTTCAGGAGGATCAGCAATTATTTCAAAATTCGGTTAAAATAAATTAATCCTATAAAAAATAACAATCATGAAAAAGCAGACTAAAACCGTTTTGGGCATTGTAATCGCCTTTTTTGTTGTGATGATAGCCCTGATTTTAATCTTCCCTTCAACATTCAGCGGGTTAACGTCCGGCACGTTTGGTAAAGCCGATAAGTACCGTAAAAGCCAGATGTCCGAAAAGGATATTCAGCTCAGAAGTGAATATACTCAGGATACCGTTAAATTGAAGGAAATGGTAAAAGGTTTGATTTATTTTTCCGCCTTCACTACCGACCTTACGCATAAAATTGACTCCAGTGTATTGATGTTCAAGGAGAAAGGATTCAATGAACAGCAGAAAGGGTACGCAAACCTGCAAATTTTAAAGGATTATTCAGAGTTCATTAAGAACAGTAACAAGACCCTTGACAGTACCATCCTGATGCTTCATGGGTTTCTCGATCCTAAAAATGCAGATCAATCTGCTGACGTGGAGAAGACCCTGCGGGATTTTGGAACCTATGTCACCAACATGAATGAAAAGGACTCCATTCTTGAACTGGCATTAGTGAGCATGGATAATTTCATGACCCTTGACAAAAATATTAAAACCCGGAAAAAAGAAATGCAAGAGCTAAAATCTGTTCGCGATCAACTGCTGCTGCACGGAATCCAACTGGGCGCATTAATCCTGGATAAACCTCTTAGTTCCAATTTATTGTCTTATGCCCTGTCTTCTCAAAGCGGTCCTATGAGCAGAGTTCTTGCCCAGGAAAATGTATCAGCCATCGCCAATATGGAGAGTATAAAAGGTATTTTGTGTGATAAAGATCAGTTTGGCAGCTATTTTATTGGCAGTAACATAAATCTCGGATCAGCTGCAGATTTGAAAGAAATAGTTCAATCAAAAGAACTTGGAAAACAAATTCAATCAAAAAATAATGACCTCGGATCCAAACTAATCGGTAGTTGTATTTTATATGATAAGGACAATCTTCGTTTTGTCGTATCCAGTGCAGCTGATCTGAGCTTAATCGTTGTCGGCTCCAGGGTAAGTTCATCTGTACAAAGCATGGAAAATGTGGGAATTGTTGTTTTTCTTTCGCGGGATGGGATTAACATGATGGCCCCTGCATATGAATTAGGGTTTTATAATAGCTTACCCATTGGCTCAGCAATACAATCAACACAATTAGGAAGGTTGTTGCTTTCGGCTGACAATGTTGGATCCATTTCATATGGTTCTGGTTTTATTGGATTTGTACAGAATTTAGGCTTCGGACATCAATTATAAGTTACTGATTAACAATATATTATAGCCTAATCTGTTCTCCCATGAAAAACCGGATTGTTTTTTTTGGCATCCTGATTCTGTGTAGCTGGACACTTATTCTTTCTGCACAAAACGGGATCAGGTTACAGAAATATCAGACATCAAACGTCATGTTGGTTTTTCTGGATAAGAATACCTCCTTTCTGGTACCCCATACCGTCCGGTCCTTTGAAAATGCACTCCGGTTTCACAATCATTTCTGGAATTACAAATCCAGTGGAAAAACAAATATTCTATTCAACGATTTTTCGGATGTCGGGAATGGGGGCACCATGGTGATTCCCTGGAATTTCCTGAATATCGGTGTCTCCCCCTTCGATTATACCTATTCCGTTGTACCGTCCAACGAACGGATGCAATGGCTGATGAGTCATGAATTGACGCATCAGGTCATGTGTGACCAGGCTTCCCGTTCTGACCGGATTCTTCGGAAGGTTTTCCTTGGTAAAGTCATTGCTGATAACAAAGATCCTGTGTCGATGGTCTACAGTTATTTCACAACACCACGCTGGTATTCACCACGTTGGTACCATGAGGGAATCGCTGTTTTTATGGAAACCTGGATGTCGGGTGGTGTAGGCAGAGTCATGGGCGGATATGATGAAATGGTTTTCCGGTCGATGGTTCACGACAGCTCCTATTTTTACCAGGTTATTGGTCTGGAAACCGAAGGCACGACTATTGATTTCCAGGTTGGAGTCAATTCCTATTTATATGGAACCCGCTTTGTGAGCTTTCTGGCCCATCAGTACGGCATCGAAAAATTAAAAGAATTCTACAACCGCAGCGACAGCAGCCGCCGGTTTTATGCCCGGCAATTCAAAAAAGTATATGGAAATCCGGTGCAGGAAGAATGGAGAAAATGGATCGGTTTTGAGAAGCGTTTTCAAAAAGAAAATCTTGAAAAAATCAGGCAATTCCCGGATAATCCAAGCCGGCCCCTTCTAAAAAAAGCAATCGGATCCGTCTCCAGACCCTATATAGACCGTCAATCCGGCATGGTGTATCTGGCTGTAAATTACCCCGGCAAACTGGCTCATATTGCCCGGATTGATTTAAAAACCGGTACCATGAGCAAACTGGCTCCGGTTGAAAGTCCGGCCTTGTACTATGTAACCTCTCTGGCCTATGATGATTCCTCCAAAACGCTTTTTGCATCCACCCATAACAACGACTGGCGTGGGTTGCAATCCATTGATATTAAGACCGGTAAGACGAAGAACCTGATAAAATATGATCGTGCGGGCAACCTTGTTTTTAATCCAAAAGATAAAGCAGTATATGCTGTACAGAGCATGAGCGGCCGTTCGACCCTGGTCAGGATTTTACCACCCTATACAAAATGGCAGGAGTTATATACCCTGCCATTTGGAAAAGATTTATCGGATATAGATATTTCTCCGGATGGGCTTTTGTTGTCGGCTACACTCTCGGATATTCAGGGAAGGCAAAAGCTGGTATTATTCCATATTGCCGATTTGCTGGCCGGAATTGCCGGGTATAAATTAATTTATGAATTTGAAGACAATCCGGCGGCCAATTTCATCTTTTCGCCGGATGGAAAATATCTTTACGGAACTTCCTATTATACAGGTGTTTCCAATGTTTTTCGCATTCCGCTGGATTCCGTAAAACCGGAGATCCTCACCAATGCCGTAACCGGATATTTCAGACCGACCCCGATTTCTGCAGATTCCATGCTGGTTCTTCAGTATAGCCCCGAAGGCATGATCCCTGTGATTATGAAGATTGCTCCCTTAGCCGATGTAAATGCCATTGAATTCCTGGGTCAAAAGATTATTAAAAAATACCCTGTTATTGAATCCTGGATTTTGCCTCCGCCTTCATCGATCAACCTCGATTCGGTGAATGTGCGGGAAAACCGATACCGGGTTCTTGGACAAACCCGGATGGCCGGCGGATATCCGATTATTCAGGGCTATAAAAACTATGTTGCCGGCGGCTACCGCTTTAATTTAATGGATCCGATGGGATTAAATTCGCTGATCCTGAAGCTCTCGGTAACACCACAGTCGACCATTCCGGAAAAGCAACAACTGCATCTTTCGATGGATTATACTTACTGGAACTGGACTTTCGGGGCAAATTACAATTATGCTGATTTCTATGATCTCTTTGGTCCGACCAAATTCAGTCGGGCAGGTTATTCATTTTCAACGAAATACCACAAAGTATTCAGCCGCTTTGCTCCGTCAAAGTCGGAACTTTCTATACGTCTGGCAGCTTATGGTGATCTTGAGACCCTCCCCTCTTACCAAAATGTTGAATCGGATTATAAAAACATTTATGTCGGCACCCTTTCCTGGCATAAAAGCTATTTGCGCAAATCGCTGGGTGCCATTGAGCCTGAAAAGGGCTATGACTGGAACGTAATTGCCTATACCAGTTTTGCCAAAAACACCTTTTATCCTCAGTTTGTCAATAATTTTGATCTGGGTTTCCTGCTCCCGATGCGGAATACAGCGCTCTGGTTCCGGACATCCGTCGGACAAAGCTTTGGTGAATCCGATAAAACGAATTCGCAATTTTACTTTGGCGGATTTGGCAATAATTATGTGGATTACCGGGCTGCTCAGCAATACCGCGATATGTCGGCTTTTCCGGGCATGGAAATAAATGCACTTTCTGCGATGAATTATGGCAAACTCCTCACCGAGATAGATTTTCGTCCGATCCGCTTCCGGAAACTCGGATTTCCCGGATTTTATTCAACCTATGCCCGTTTTTCGCTTTTCGGGATGGGTCTTTTTACCAATTTAGCCAATGATCTGCCGCAAGCAGAATATTATAATTCCGGTATTCAGCTCGATATGGAACTGGTCTTGTTTTCTCTTCTGAAATCAACCTTATCTTTTGGCTATGCACGCGGATATAGTCCGGGATTGCCGGAAGATCAGTTTATGGTTTCGTTGAAGCTGTAGATAATTTGATGATTTGGTGATTTGGTGATGATTAATATTTAATGGTGATGGGTCAATTTTAAATAAATCCCTCACATTTGTCTCATTTACAAATCATTCAGATTGCAAATTGAATCAGTTAATTGGTTTTTTGATTTGTAAATGGGGATGTGCAGATTTGCAAATGTGAACGTGTGCGGATGTGCAGATTGATATGCAAATAAAGCAGGCAAAGAATGTTACCAATTAAGAATGAGGTTTCTCCTTTCAGTCGAAATGACGACCCACACACATAATTATATAAAGTAATCCCTTCAGAAAGGCGGCTTTGCCTCCTTTCTGAAGGTTATTATCCCTGATGAATGAGAGCGGATTGTCATTCCGACCAAAGGGAGGAATCTGTTAGGTTTTCGGCACGAAACAATCTGCACATTGTTCTCATTTACAGATCATTCGGATTGCAATTGGGTTACCTTTTATAGAGTTTTAATCCATCAATAAACCGATAGTCTTTTAGATTTAGCGTATAAAGCTCAATATTATTGGTCAGGGCAGTAGCTGCAATCAAACCATCCGGCACAGCAAGTTTATGACTCAATGCATATTTGCTTATAAGTTCCAGAAATACTTTGCATGTTTTCTTGTCAATATCAACAAGGACAAGATTATTAATATCTTTTTTTATCTGACTGAGTTCCTTTTTGTTCAGGGCACCAAAAAAGAGTTCGCCCGCTGTAATAGTACTCACGGCGATATTTTGCTGTCCGATTTTTTTAAGTTCTGAAATAATATCAGGGTTGTTCCTGTAAAACCCTATAATAACATCGGTGTCGCAGAGTATCATTTTTGCCTGTTCCATGCCTGTTTTCTAAGTTCATTTGCATCTACCTCCCTGTTTGCCCATAACCCGGCAGAGCTAAAGAAATCATACTTGGCAGGAGCCTTTTTCTTTTTCGCTCTTGCAACTTCCACGAAATCAAGTTGTTTAATAAGCTGCATAAGGAAAGATAATTTGCTGCTGTCCTTTATGTTGAGAATTAATTGTTCCATATTTATAATACTAAATTTTGCACCTTACGTTTCAAAATAAATGCATCGAGAAAAGTTTTAATCAGATACTTATCCTCGTTATTAAGTTTTTCCACTTCAATAAACTGGTTCAACAGTTCTTTGTCTGTCAGTTGAGCGGAATCCACTTTGAAAGGACTTCCGTTCATTAAATAATCTGTGGTAGTCTCAAGATTAGCAGCAAGTTTCTGTAATATCGCAGAAGAAGGTCTGGACTTTTGCTTCTCATATCTGCCAATCTGGATGTATGACAATCCGACCTTTTTGGCCAGATCTGTTTGGGTCATATTTAACCTGGTACGTATTTCTTTTATTCGTTCACCGATAGCCATATTTTAAAATTATTAATATGCCGTATGACACAGCATCGCTGCAAAAATACTAAAAAACATGCCATTTTAAAACATTGAAGATAAAAAATAATACATCCAAGGGTAGCATAATAAAACAAAATTGTATTATTCCAAAACAACATTTTCAGACCATTCAATCTGCATAATGAATTTTTTATCTGGTTCTGAATTTCTGCAAATGGGGATGTGCAGATTAGAATTTCAATCTTCCAAATAACTCAATCGCTTTCCGCAACAGATCATACACTAGTGCGAAATAAAGCACCAGCGACATCAGCCAGATCACGGCAACATTAAACCAGAGCGTATCAATCCGCCAGTTTCCAAGGATTTTTACCGGTGCATAAAAATGTGCCTGACCATCTCGCTGAACAGGATCCATAAAAACCGGATCTTTTTTCCGGATCAATATTCCCTCTCCATCGATCACCTTATTCTCGCCTCCGTTGTTTAAAACCAGATCGGCAATATTCTCATTATAATGCGCTTCCTTTAAGCGGTTAACCGCATCTCTGCCCAATTCTCCAACCAATTGCTGATACCGCTTATCTTTCTTTTGGGTGACAGAATTCATCCTTGACGAAAAATACCGGCTGACCGAATCCAGATAGTTTTTGGCATTGCTAACACTTTCATGGCTAAACTGAGCCGATTCTATTTCAGGAAAGAGCTGTTCCGAAAAACCGGCTTCCTTTTGCAACGCAGTCAGTTCATGCATGAAGATTGAAACCGAATTCTTTACTTTTTCGGGTTCTATCCCCTTTTGTGTAAAGAGCTGACATTCATCCAGTTTCGATTTCAGGGTAGGAACAACATAGGCGGTAATGTAGGAATAATGAGAGATCTCCTTTTCATAGGGATAAAAAATCTTTTCATAGCGGTTATTCTTGAACTGCTCTACGGCCAGCGCCTCGAAGGTCCAGCGGGAGGTCATCAGATTGCCAACCAGCGGAACACGCTCCCGGGATGCTATGGCCGGATTCAGATGATCAAACGGAACAATGGTCCCGCTTAAAAGCAGCTGTGGAACCAGGATAAACGGAATCAAAATATAGATGGCAACCACCGAATTCAGTCCGGCCGAGATATTGAGTCCGACCATATTGGCAAAACAGGCCGTCGAAAACAGGATCAGCCAGTAGCTCAGGGTCATATCCTGAATTCCCAGAATCAAATTACCGGTGAGAACGTATAAAATGCTCTGTATCCCCGACAACACGAACAAAAGCGCAATTTTCGAATTCAGATAGCTGAACCAGCTCAGATTTAAAAAGGCTTCCCGCTTCAGGATTCTCCGGTCTTTGATAATTTCCTCCGCACTCACCATCATCCCGAGAAACAGCGAAACAACCACACTCATAAAAAGATAGGGTACCAGATTCCGGTTATTTCCGAAAACATAATGATCTCCGAAACTGAAACGGGTCAGGTAGGCCAATAATGCCGCCAGCAAAGGACCTTCGATCAGGTTTATCAACATATACTGGCGATTGGTAATCTTTGTCAGGAGGTTGCGAATACCGAAAATGCGAAATTGCCGGGTTCTGCCGGGGACTTTAAAATGACTTTTGGGTATTTCCGACTTTTGGGGCTCGGCCTTCAGTCCGGGCTGAATATGTTTTGTAAAAAGCTCATACCATTCCTTGGGTGCTGTTTTCCGGGTATTGGTCTGTCGGCCATATTCATTGACAATCTTCGCCTCCGTGATCTGAAGAATCTGTTCGGGGTTCACATAGCCGCAGTTCTGACATTCACTTTCATCCGGATTCGCATGACTGGAGGCTGTTTTAAACCAGGTTACCGCATCAATCGGATTTCCGTAGTAAATGGGATATCCACCTTTATCCATAATCAGCAACTTATCAAATAACTTAAAAATATCGGACGATGGCTGATGAATGTTTACGATGACCAGCCGGCCTTTCAGGGTTTGTTCCTTGAGGAGCAGCATCACCATTTCCGAATCCATGGAGGATAATCCGCTGGTGGGTTCATCGGCAAATAAAACAGCCGGTTCACGGATGAGCTCGAGTGCAATGTTCAATCGCTTCCGCTGTCCGCCGCTGATGAATTTATTGAGGGAATCTCCAACAGTCAGATTCCGGATGCCGATCAGGTCGATATCCATTAAAACCCGCATTACCGAACGGATCAGCTGCTTATGCCCGAAGCCGTCGAAACACAATTTGGCATTGTAATACAGATTCTGAAAGACGGAGAGTTCCTCTATTAACAGATCATCCTGCGGGACAAATCCAATGATTCCTTCCAGTTGTTTTTCATCCTTCTCCAGATCATATCCGTTTATCAGGATATTGCCGTTATACAGGCTTAGGTTGCCGTTTAAAACGTTGAGCAGGGTTGATTTTCCAACGCCGCTCCCTCCCATGACCCCGATCAGTTCGCCGGAATGGGCAGTAAAGCTAAACGGATGAATCCCATTGGTGCTGTTTTTGAAGCGGTATTCCACCTCTTTCGCCGTAAATTCAATATTCAGCTTTTCGGCAGTCTGATGAAAATGGGCAATGACATCGGCAAAATAGATCGGGCTGATTTTGGGATTCTTTAAAATCGAGCCATTATTTAAAACAAATGACCGCTTAGCCGGAATGCTGTGCCCGTTCAGAAACAACTCATCCTGTCCGGTATATCGGCAGATCAGGGTTCTGACCGAGGGAACAAATAAAACAAGGATACGCCCGCTCAGCTTATCGCGAAACAGGTGCCTGTGCTTAATTTCCGGTTTCTCTCCTTCTGAATCAATGACCAGCAGGTTTTGAACTGGCTGATTATCATCGGATTGAAAGATAAAACTCCGGATTGCATTAAATTCGGTGTCCGGAAAATTAAACACCTCTTTGAAGATCAGAAGATATTCGCTTTTCGTATCCAGCTCATCCTGAGTAAGTTCCGCAACGAACTCACTAAATTTTACAAAAATAATCAGGCGATCTTTTGCCGGCAGCTGCTTTTGAATTTTTTCACAGATAGTCCGAATTTTTTCGCTAATCTCATCTGAATTGATCTCTTCATCCTGATGAAAAAAGCTTAATTCATCATATAACTTCAAATATTCATCAAGCTCCTGATTATTAAGATGTTGCTTTAGATAGGATTCCAGTATTGTCCGTGAATTCGTAGTATCTCGTTTGGCTACAGATGCCGCAACGATGGCAAAAAGCTGGACCAGAGCAATCAGAATCGGTTCAGACATGAGATTAGGTTTTGATCAATTCAAATATAGAACTAATTCACAAAAAAATCCGCCCTTTATGAAAAAGGCGGATTTCCCTGATCCTCAGCGGGATCGACATATTCAATATTATTATTTTACAAGAACTGCGCGGACACTTTCAGCCAGTTTTGAAATCGCGGTTGCATTTTCTTTGGAGAGTTTTTTACCGGATTCGATTCCGTAATTTTCCCAGATCGGCTTCAGTTTAGCTACTTCATCAAAAATCGGTTTGATCGTTTCATCTGCATTGAAGGCTTCCAGAATAGACAACAATTTTGTGTAATTATCTTTCTGACTGGCGATTAGCGCAAATATTTTGGTATTGTCTTTCGAAAATTCTGCCAGTGCAGCACTGAGGTAAATGCTTTCCGTAAATCCACCCACCGTAATCAGGACAGCAACCTGATTGCGATTGTTATCAGCAAGAAAGGTGTTGGTTTCAGCAAAGGTTTTGGTGATCATGCCAACGAGACTGTCTTTGTTGTTGTTGAATTTCTTCACTTTATCCAGCATTTCCTGATTGTAGATGCTGGTAATACCAAGATCTCCGGCCAATTTCTTAGTACAGGCCATGAATTCATTGGTTTTATCAATGCTTTTATAGGTAACCGAATAGCTGAGGTCGGCACTGTAAACACCCAGATTAAGGGCTCTGCTTACTTCTGTATTGTAATTAGTCACGTTAGCCGGAGGATTGGCAATGTTAAAAATGTATCCGGCCTGCGCTTTTTCCAGAAGTTCAGTCACCTCAAACGGAGTTGGGAAATCTTTAAGCATTTGCTGACTCTCTGGGCTTAATACAACCTCTTTGGGAATGGTATCGTTTTCCCCGGTAGCTGTCTGATCCTTTTTCCCTGAATTACAAGCAGTTAGGGTAATGAATAAAAAAATGATACCCAGTAATACGGCAGAACTGATTTTGTTGAGTGGTTTCATGATTTTAAGTATAAAGTGAATCCCTGAAAATTAAAGCCCTTGTCCCATTTCGGCAAAAATGAGCTATGCGAAATTACGCTATTTTTTTAATTATCAATAAATATTTTGGTCAAAAAATGCGTGATAAAAAATCACTAAAAGCCTGTCAAATCGCGATTTTTATACAAAATATTGAGAAAAACTTTATTACATTTGCTTCAACCTCATTTATCGGATATGAAGAGTCAGCTGAAGCTTCTGATCATTAGCCTGATCATCCTGATGGTCACAGGATGCAAAAACAAAGTCCCTGTCATTCAAAGCATTGACATGCTAAAAGGTGGCAAAACCATTGCCGTTCCATCAGGTACGGCAGCTGATCAATTTGTATTAAAGAAAATCCCGGATGCAAAAATAATCTACCTGAATGATGTGCTGGATTGTGCGCTGGCTGTTAAAAACGGGAATGCCGACGCAGCTGCCTATGATCTTCCGATCCTTCAGAATATTGCTGCAAAAAATGGTGGAATGCATGTTCTCAAGGAGTTACTGGCAGACGACAAATACGGTTTTGCTTTCCGTCTTGGGGAAAATAATTTAAAAACGACTGCAGATCAGGTGATTGCAGAACTTAAAACCAGCGGTACCTATAATGAAATGATGACCCGCTGGTTTCCTGAAAAAGGATTGCCGGCTCCTATGCCTCAGATTGATCTGAACGGGACAGATGGTGTCATCCGCTTCGGTACGGCTGCGGTTACCGAACCTATGTCGTTTATCGACAGTAATAATGTGGTAAGCGGTTTTGATGTTGAACTGGCGCATTATATTGCCCGAAAACTTAATAAAAAGCTCGAAATCATCGACATGAAGTTCGAAGCCATGCTTCCGGCACTGATGGCTGGGAAAGTAGATATGGTTGGAGCCGGGTTATCGATTACCGAAGAACGCGCCAAAAAAGTATTATTCTCCGAAACCTATTATGTTGGAGGTATTGCAGTAATTGTTAAAGGAGAGGCTGAAGCATTACCCGTGCCTCAAAAAGGCAGTTTAAGCAAAGAAGAAGATATCCGCCAAAAAAACATCGGTGTATTGCTGGGGTCCATTCATGACGCCTATGTTACGAAGACTTATCCCGATGCAACTATCCTTCAGTATCAGAACCTGAGTGATATGCTCAATGCACTCCGCACCGACAAAGCAGATGTTGCCTTCTTTGACCATATTTCATTACCGGATATCCTTCAAAAGAATACCAATCTCGGGATTCTGGCAGAAAATATCTTTACGGTCGACATCGCAGCAGGCTTTAACCGGGATAATGACCAACTCAGAGAACAATTTAATGCCTTTCTTGCCCAAATCAGAACCGAAGGTGTATATGATGATATGGTTGAGCGCTGGATGAATAAAAGCCTGCAGGAAATGCCGGAAATAATTTCCAGGGAGACCGATGGAGAACTCCGTGCAGGAATCGTGAGTGATCTGGGTATGCCCTTCTCCCTGATAAAAGATGGCCAGCTCATCGGATTTGACATTGAATTGTCGAAACGATTTGCCAAATACCTGAATAAGAAATACGTACCCGTTGATATGCCTTTTGGCAGCTTGCTGGCTTCGGTTTCAACAAACAAGATTGATCTTATTACTTCATCACTCATGATTACGGAGGAACGGAAAAAACAGATTGATTTTTCGGATCCATACTTTAATTCCGGAGCAACCATCATTGCCAAAAAAGAAAAAATCACACCGAAAAACACAGCAAAACTGAATGTTCTGGAAGATATCGGAGATAAGCGTGTGGGAATTTTTACAGGAACTGTACATGATGCGTTTATGGAGAAAAAATATCCGAATGCATCTGTATTCCGTTTCGAAAGTTCGGCCGATATGATGATGTCGCTTAAAACCGGGAAGGTGGATGCGGCTATGTTCGACCTGATCACCGCCCGTCTCATCATGAAACACAACCCTGAGTTCGGTTTGCTGAGTGATCAGGTACTGGATATGCCGCTGGGAGTGGGATTCAATAAAAATAACCCTGAATTACTGAAGGATTTCAACCTGTTCCTGACTGAAGTCAGACAAGACGGAACCTACAAAAAAATGGAAAAACGGTGGTTTGAAGAAGATGCCGAAGAGGCTAAAATGCCCGTTTTCCCGGAAATAAACAGTGGTAAGAAAATTAAAGCCGGGGTTTCGGTAGAAGATCTCCCCTATGTTGCCGTCATGAACGGCGAATTCGTGGGTTTTGACATCGAAATGCTGAAAACCTTTGCCCAAAAGCGAAATTATCAACTCGAAATCATCACGATGGAATTCCCTTCACTCGTAGCTGCCTTAGCCGCCGGAAAAGTGGACATGATTACCGACGGAATTGCTATCAGCGAAGAACGCGCCAAAGAAATCAACTTTTCGGATCCGTATGCCATTTTCAGAACAGCCGTTATAGCACCCAAAACCTCACTGCCCGGATATGTTAACACGGGAATTGAAGAAAAACAGGTTTCCTTTTTTCAAAAAGTATCTCAAAGCTTTTACAACAATATTATTCTTGAGAAACGTTACTTATTGATTATCAATGGGTTATTTATAACGATTATTATTTCGATTTTTGCCGCGGTTTTTGGTTCTCTAATGGGCGGACTGATTTGTTTTATGCGGATGTCGAAGAATAAAATCCTTTCGCTGATCGCAGGTCTCTATATCTCTCTGTTGCGGGGAACACCGGTACTGGTGTTGCTGATGATCATTTATTATGTGGTATTTGCCTCTGTGAATATCAATCCGGTCGTGGTGGCCATTATCGCATTCGGGTTGAATTTTGCGGCTTATGTTTCGGAAATGTTCCGGACATCTATCGGAAGTGTTGAAAAAGGACAATGGGAAGCCGGTATTGCCGGTGGGTTTACCAGGGTTCAGACCTTTAAAAACATCATTATGCCCCAGGCGTTGCGGCATGTTTTACCGGTTTACAAAGGCGAATTTATTTCACTGGTTAAAATGACTTCGATCGTCGGGTATATTGCTGTACAGGATTTGACCAAGGCAGGCGATATTATCCGGAGCCGTACATTCGATGCCTTCTTCCCGCTTATCATGGCCGCCGTCATTTATCTCTTCATTGCCTGGTTGCTGACCAGAGCTCTCGATTATATTGAAGTTTCAGCCGATCCAAAAAGAAAAAGTTCCAAAAGAATACAGGAGGTCAATGCATGATAACAGTCCGGAATCTTTCGAAGCACTATGGAAAACTTGTCGTTCTCAGGGATGTCAATGTTGAAATCCATAAAGGAGAAGTCATCTCCGTTATAGGTCCGTCGGGAACAGGAAAAAGCACCTTCCTCCGATGTCTGAACCTTCTGGATATCCCCACGGGAGGCGAGATCTTCATAGATAATATTCCTTTATTGGATAAAAACACCAATGTGCCCAAACTGCGTCAGCGAATGGGAATGGTATTTCAATCGTTTAACCTCTATGCGCATCTTTCGGTGCTGGATAACCTGACCATCGGACCGGTTAAACTGTTGAACAAAACGCAAACTGAAGCGCAAAAAAAAGCGGTCGACCTGCTGAAACTGGTTGGTCTGGCTGAAAAAGCACATAGTTTCCCGGATGAATTGTCGGGGGGCCAGAAACAGCGCGTTGCCATCGCTCGCTGCCTTGCCATGGAGCCTGAAATTCTGCTTTTTGACGAACCCACTTCTGCCCTCGACCCTACCATGGTGAGTGAGGTTCTGTCGGTTATCCGCCGTCTTTCAAAAGAAGGTATGACCATGATCATTGTAACCCATGAAATGGAATTTGCCCGGAATATATCGAGTCGGGTTTTCTATATGGATGAGGGTATAATTTATGAGGAAGGTCCACCGGATCAGATATTTGATCACCCGGTGAAGGAGAAAACCAGAGCATTCATCAACCGGGTGAGAAGCATGAATTACCAAATAACGAGCCGCGATTTCGACCTGTATGCTATTCAGGCTGAAATGGAGATGTTCTGCGAAAAACACATGATCACCAAAAAGCTGATGGAGGCTGTTCAACTGGTTACGGAGGAAGTATTAATCCTGCAAAAAGAATTCCACGACATCGCCCTGAGCCTCTCCTACTCCGAAAAAGACGGGAGTCTGGTGTTGCAATTCATCAATACGGCAAAAGAGTATGATCTGTATAGAGATCCTGCTCTGGCAGACGATATCGGGCTGATGCTTATTCGCTCAAAATGCAAAAAAACAGACTATTCTTATTCCGAAGGGAAAAATATTATGACGCTGATCATGGTTTCCGAATCCTAAAAATAGCTATCTTCGGCATCCCAATTACAGAAAAAATTATTCTATGAAAAAGCTATTATTAATCAGTAACTCAACGAATTACGGTGAAGCCTATTTAAGCTGGCCACGTCCGTTTATCCAGGAATTCCTCAAGAAATATCAGGTTAAAAACGTTTTGTTTGTTCCTTTTGCAGGCGTGACGGTGAATTGGGATGACTATACAACCAAAGTCAGGACTGTATTTGCCGAACTTGGATTTGGTGTAACTTCCGTTCATGAAACAAAGACACCGCTGAAATCAGTCGCTGAAGCCGAAGCCATTGTAATTGGTGGCGGAAATACGTTTAATCTCGTTTATCACCTGCACAAAAGCGGACTGATGGAAGCCATTGCCGAGCGGGTGAACGAAGGAATCCCGTATATGGGCTGGAGTGCAGGAGCTAATGTGGCCTGTCCTGCCCTGAAAACAACCAATGACATGCCCATTATTGAACCTGAAAGCTTCGACTGCCTGAATCTCGTTCCGTTCCAGATTAATCCGCATTATCTGGATGCCAATCCGGAAGGACATGGCGGAGAAACCCGTGAACAAAGACTGGAAGAATTTCTGGAAATCAACCGGAACATTTATGTAGCCGGACTCCGCGAAGGAACTTTGCTCGAATACGACGGAAATCAGCTTCTGTTAAAAGGTGCTCGACATTGCCGGGTTTTCAGACATGGAAATGCACCGGTTGAATACGTTGCAGGCACCGATATGCGGTTTTTGATGGAATAATCTGCCGCAATAACAAAATTTTAACATTTTCGGTTCCTAATGAACACATTAACTGTGTTTTCAGACGTACCTTTGTTTCGTTAAAGGAATGAAAACTATTTTCAGACATATTGTTCTAGGTCTTGTATTGCTGTCATTTATCACAGCATCCGGGGGTGTGCACATTTTGGTGCACTATTGCAATCATGCAAAAAAAACCAATTTCGAATCTTTTCCTGAACTGACCAAATCTAAAGAAGCATGTTGTGGCAGCAATAAATCCTGTGAACTTGAACCCACATCATTCGATCAGCCTGTTTTGAGCAAATCGAGTTGCTGCCAAAACAATGATCTTACCCTAAAAATCAACATTTTTAATCTGCCCGGTAAACTAAAGGTTAATTCGTATAACCTGATGGTAAGTACTCTTTTTATCCAGAAAAATTTCGATTTCCGGACAATCAAAACTCTTGAAGGACAAACAATTGCAAAAGAAAGGCCTGAATTGTCGCTTAAACGAAAACGACATCTCCTGCATTTGTTTCACCTTCCCGGCGATGTGGATGCCGATCCGCTTTCCTGATTTCATTTTTTAGTTTTTCCCGGGTACTCCGGTAGTTATTGATGTGCAGATCAGCCATCAGCTTATTTACTATTAAATTTATTTCAATGAAACGAATCGGATTAATATTCCTGTTGTTAACATTTGCATTTACGCCCCTTATTTTTGCCCAGCATATTCATGGTACAGTGCACGAAATGCAGCCAAACGGCGACAAAAACCCCTTGCCGGGTGTAAGTGTTTACTGGAAAGGAACAACCATCGGCACGCTGACTGATGATCAGGGTGTTTTTCACATCGAAGCCGATAAAATAAAAGATAAAAGACTGATATTTAGCTTTATAGGCTATATTACAGATACTGTAAAGATTAAAAAAGACTATGATCTGAAAATCATACTTCGTCCCGGAGAACAAAAATTGGGAGAAGTCGTAATCCGTGATCAAAGCGCCGGAACCTATATTTCGAAACTCAATGCCCGTAAGGTTCAGGTGATTACCAAGGATGAATTATTCAGAGCTGCCTGCTGCAATTTATCGGAAAGTTTTGAAACAAATGCCTCTGTGGATGTGGCTTACAGTGATGCTATCAGCGGAGCCAAGCAGATCCAATTGCTTGGGCTATCAGGGATTTACGGTCAGATTTTAACCGAAAATGTACCGATGGTAGGCGGACTGGCCACAACATTCGGACTCAATTATATTCCGGGTCCATGGATGGAGGGTATCCAGATTTCGAAAGGGACTTCCTCTGTTACCAATGGTTTTGAAGCCATTACCGGGCAGATTAATGTGGAATACAAAAAGCCCACTGGTGCAGAAAAGCTTCATTTAAATCTTTTTGCTGACAGTAAAAAGCGGTACGAAATGAACATGACCGGCAGCCACCGACTCAATAAAAACCT
>CAYLTH010000017.1:0-3042 GCA_964386485.1 uncultured Bacteroidales bacterium
GAGACTTTCCAGGTCTCGTAAAAGCATCGTTTATGTAAGTTCAGTCAGGAAGACCTTGAAAGTCATAACACCGGAACACCCGAATACAACAAATATTTTTAGTCCCCGTTACACATATTATTTATCTTTGTTTTCCAAATTACGAATCATGTTACAGGAAGTTATCAGCCTCAGCGATATTGCCAGGCATTATAAAGTGGGAACTCAGGATGTTCTGGCCTTGCGCAGCATCAACCTCACCATATACAGGAATGAATATGTTGCCCTTATGGGTCCTTCGGGTTCGGGAAAATCGACCCTGATGAACCTCATCGGTTGTCTCGACACCCCCACACGCGGTGTTTATATCCTGAATGGTCAGGATGTCAGTAAAATGAATGATAACAGTCTGGCGGAAGTCAGGAATAAGGAGATTGGATTCGTTTTTCAGACTTTTAATCTCCTGCCGCGCTCTTCAGCACTGGAAAATGTAATGCTTCCGCTGGTATATGCCGGGTTCAACAAGGTTAAGCGGACTGAACTGGCTACGGCAGCCCTGGATGATGTGCATCTGAGTGACCGTGTTGAGCATAAACCCAGCGAACTGAGCGGAGGACAGCGTCAGCGTGTGGCGATTGCCCGTGCTCTTGTAAACAACCCGTCGATTATCCTGGCTGATGAGCCCACCGGGAACCTCGATTCGAAGACTTCTATTGAGATTATGGGCCTTTTCGAAGAAATTCATAAAAAAGGGAATACTGTTATTCTGGTAACCCACGAAGAAAGCATTGCGCGGCATGCACACCGGATCATCCGTCTGATCGATGGTTTGGTGGCTTCGGATGAAGTAAATGAAAGTCCGATGACAATGAAAGACTATCCGGTTATTACTGAAGAATAGTTTCTGAACAATCCTTTCTTTTTTTTGTTTAGGCTTTGTTATTCTATTGTTCAACAAACAAATTGCCTCACAGAAATTGCATCATGGAGTTTAAAATTTATACAAAAACAGGAGATAAAGGAGAAACATCGCTCATTGGAGGGCGTCGAGTTCCGAAATACCACGACCAGATCGAGGCTTATGGAACGGTAGATGAACTGAATTCGTTTATCGGTTTGTTGCGCGACCAGCCGCTTGACCTTCGGAGTAAAGATGTGCTCACCCGGATACAGGACCGGCTTTTTACCATTGAATCCCTGCTGGCCGTTGATACAGAAAATGTTACGTCCCGTTCAATCCCTCAAATCAGTGAGGAAGACATCATCTTTCTTGAATTGGAAATTGATGCCATGAACGAGTATCTCCCTGATCTTCAATCCTTTATTTTACCTTGCGGTCATCAATTGTCGAGCATGGCCCATATTGCCCGAACCGTATGCCGGAGAGCCGAACGCATTGTTTTGCGGCTGTCGATTGACCATCCTGTAGAATCACTCAGTATCAAATACTTAAACCGGCTTTCCGATTATCTTTTTGTGTTGGCACGCAAGCTGACCTACGATAATAAGGGTACAGAAATCCCCTGGAAACCCAAAATCTAAACTTTAGTTTTCTCCACAATACCGTTTCAGGTCATTTTTAACCTGTAGCAGGCCCATTTTTTCGGCCCGTTTCAGGTCATCACATGCCGAAGGATCATTGGTTCTGGCCTTGGCCAGGCCCCGTATAGCCCATGCAACGGCATTGTCGGGGTTTTGTGCGATTGAAAGGTTCAGATCGTTTATGGCGGCTGTGAGATTGCCCTGATGAAAATGGGCAAATCCACGGTAAGTATAAACGGAAGGATAGGCCGGATCCTTTTCGGCAACGTTATTGAAATAGCCGAGTGCTGTTTGAAAATCCCGCATGTTGTAGTAAGCAATACCGGTTTCATATTCGAGTACGGAATGCCGGAATCCCAAAGCGCGTGCCTGGTCCAGATCGATCAGTGCTTCCTTGAAGTTACCCCGCAGATTCAGGCAGCGGGCACGGTTTACATGAATGCCTGCCAGATTCGGGTCCAGCTCCAGGGCTTTGTTGAGATCCGGGAGGGCTGTTTCACAATCGCCCATCCCTGCAATCAGGGTTCCCCGGTTTCCATATGCCCGCGCAAAATCAGGCCGAAGCCGGATTGCTGCGTCGAAATCGGCCAGGGCAGCTTCATTTTTCCCCAGATCCTTGTAAACATCGCCACGCGAATTGAGGGCAGTATAAACATTCGGGTCTTTTTCGAGGATATCGTTCAGCAGACTCAGACTGTTATTCCATACTTTAACGCGTTGGGAGGATTGCACAGCGAACAGAATGGCTATCAGCAGAATACCGGCCATGATAGGCCATTTCATGGATGGTTTTTTGTTCAGCAGCCAGACAACTGCATATCCAAACAGCATAAAGATTCCCAATCCGCTGAGGTAAACATATCGGTCGGCAATAATATAATTTGAAACCGGAATCCATTTCAGGAAAGGCAAAATATTGATGAGGAAGAAGCCCATCCCCACTGACAGCCAGGGATTTCTTTTCCAAAACCAGATGATCAACCCGAGGTAAGCCAGAAACAGCGGAACACAAAGCCAGGTGAGGAAAGTCAGTCCTCCTTCGGGATAGGCATACCAGGCACTCAGGTTAAGTGGGAAGAATATTTTTGAGAGATACATGACAAAAGCATAGGACGGATATACAATACTTCCGGCCAGCGAGAAGGAAACCGATTGATCGCCGGTATATCCGGTACTTTGCTGCGAGACGAGGGCTACTATGCCCATTGCGAGCGCAATTAAAAAGAAAGGGGCCAGTTTCCGCAGATTAGACAAGGCAAAAACCGGTTTCCCCATGAGATGATCCAGAAGAATCAGACAAAATGGCAGCATGACTGCTTGTCCTTTCGACAAAATGCTGAAAAGAAAAGCGAGCATTGATAAATAATAGAACATTCTTTTCCGGTCCGATTTCAGGTAAAAAATCAGGCTGATCAGGAAATACATCACAAAGAGCAGATCCTTTCGGGCAGTAGCCCAGGCAACTACTTCAACCTGAAGGGGGTGGAGGGAGAATAAAAGGGCGAAGGTAAAAGGAAAAAG
>CAYLTH010000017.1:3142-10898 GCA_964386485.1 uncultured Bacteroidales bacterium
CACGGCTGTGCGTCTCACGGCTGTGCGTCTCACGGTTGTACGTCTCTTCTCTGAATGTTGTTCGTGATTAATGTGCTGATTATTTAATTTTTGGATTAATAAAAAGCAAAACAAATACACGAGTGCGGTGTTAATGAGATGCAATGCAATATTATGAAGATGAAAGAAAAACGGCTGATTATCGCCTGCAATTTTATCAAAAGCGAGTGATAGCAGTGTAAAGGGGTGATAATGTCCTTCAAATGAAGAAGAGAAAATCTGAACAATGTTTTTCCATTCTTTCACGTTTAGGAGATAATTATCCACTATATATAAATTATCATCCCAATTTAAAAAAGAGCTAAAAAGGGAAGGATAATAAACTATAAAGCTGATTATCAACACAATGAGAAGAAACAAAAAATGAAGTGGGGCTTGTTTTGCCAATTGTTTTCTCATTATATTTTCGATTTTGTTAATAAGTAATGCAACAACAAAGATACAGCAGTTGACTTTTTTTCAAAATAGTATATTTTTGCAGCAAAAATCAATTTAACCTCTCAAGCATGTATTGGACATTAGAATTGGCTTCAAAACTGGAAGATGCTCCCTGGCCTGCTACCAAGGAGGAACTCATCGATTATTGTCTCAGATCGGGTGCACCGGTTGAGGTAATCGAGAATCTGCGGGAGATAGAGGATGAAGGGGAGGTATACGACAGTATAGAAGACCTCTGGCCTGAATATCCCACCAAGGACGATTTCTTCTTCCACGAAGATGAATATTAATCATAAAGACGCCGGTTCGAACCGGCGTCTTTTGATTTTCGGAAAAGTGTATCTTTGGCATAACAATTGACCAGACCGGCTAAACCGGTCTTTAATTATTAATTTATTTGACATGTTAGGTATATTAAAACGATTCCTGGGAAGTAAGTCAGAACGGGATGTTAAGGAAATTTCACCAGTAGTTGATCAGATACGCGATGTTTATGAGCAGATCCGCCAGTTGGATAATGACGGATTGCGGGCAAAAACCATGGAATTCCGATCCAAAATATTTGCCCATGTTGCAGAGGAAGAAAAAGAAATCATTGATCTGAAAACAAAAGTCGAAGAAGATTTCGACATGAATATCTCCGAAAAGGAACAGATATACGTAGAAATTGACCGTTTATCGAAACGGCAATATGAAAAAACCCAGGAGATTTTAAATGAATTATTGCCGCAGGCATTTGCTGTGATGAAAGAAACAGCAAAGCGGCTTACTGAGAATGAATGGATTGAATTTACTGTTACACAGCATGATCGTGATCTGGCTGCCAAAAAAGTCAATGTTGAAGTATCGGGAGATATAGCACGTTACCGGAATTCATGGCTTGCCGGCGGCAACATGATTAAGTGGGACATGGTACATTATGATGTACAGCTGATTGGCGGGATGGTATTACATCAGGGCAAGATCGCTGAAATGGCTACAGGTGAAGGAAAAACGCTGGTTGCTACACTTCCTGTTTACCTGAATGCCTTACCCGGCAAAGGGGTACACATTGTAACTGTGAATGATTATCTGGCCAAACGTGACTCGGAATGGATGGGAATGTTGCTGGAGATTCACGGACTTAAGGTGGATTGTATTGATAAACATGAGCCCAATTCGGAGGAAAGGCGCAATGCGTATCTGGCAGATGTAACGTATGGAACCAACAATGAATTTGGTTTTGATTATCTGCGTGACAATATGGCACGAAATCCTGAAGAGCTTGTTCAGCGGGAGCACAATTATGCAATCGTGGATGAGGTTGACTCCGTTTTGATTGATGATGCCCGTACACCGCTTATTATTTCGGGACCAACACCAAAAGGTGATCATCAGGAATTTGATGCCCTGAAACCGCAGATTCTGAAACTTTATGGCGCACAGCGGAATCTGGTTACCAAGATTCTCTCAGATGCGAAGACCATTTTATCGGGAACCCCATCCGGAGAAAACGAAAAGAAGGGTGGCGAGCTTTTGTTTCGTGCGCACCGCGGATTACCCAAAAACAAAGCCACCATCAAGTTTCTCAGTGAACCGGGAATGAAAGCCCTGATGCAGAAAACAGAGAACTTCTACATGCAGGAACAATCGAAAAACATGCACATCATTGATGATGAGTTGTATTTCGTGATTGATGAAAAGAATCATACCATTGAATTAACGGAGAAGGGTATCGACCTGATTACGGAATCTTATGAAGACAGCCGTTTTTATATCATTCCCGATATTGGTGCTGAACTGGCAGAACTGTCAAAACAAGCACTTTCAGATCAGGTAAAACTGGAGAAGAAAAATCAGCTGTTACAGGATTTCAGTGTTAAATCCGAGCGTATCCATACTGTAAATCAGTTGCTCAGAGCATATGCCCTTTTTGAAAAAGATGTGGAATATGTGATCATGGACAACAAGATTAAAATTGTGGACGAACAAACCGGTCGTATTATGGAGGGCCGGCGATACAGCGATGGCTTGCATCAGGCACTCGAAGCCAAGGAAAATGTGAAGATTGAAGCTGCCACTCAAACCTATGCCACGATTACCCTGCAGAATTACTTCAGGATGTACAAGAAACTGGCCGGGATGACAGGTACCGCTGAAACGGAAGCCGGAGAGCTCTGGAATATCTACAAACTGGATGTTGTGGTAATTCCGACCAACCGGCCTATTGTAAGAGCCGACCGAGAAGATCTTGTTTACAAAACAAAGCGGGAAAAATTCAATGCTGTAATCGAAGATATTGAAAAGCTGGTTGCAAACGGAAGACCTGTACTGGTAGGGACTACCTCGGTTGAAACTTCTGAATTGCTCAGCCGTATGTTAAAGCGTGTCAATATTCCGCATAATGTACTGAATGCCAAGCTGCATGCCCGTGAAGCGGAAATTGTAGCCCATGCCGGTTTACCAGGCAATGTTACCATTGCTACCAACATGGCAGGGAGGGGAACCGACATTAAGCTCGGACCCGGCGTTAAGGAAGCGGGTGGATTGGCCATTATTGGTACGGAGCGTCATGAATCGCGGCGTGTCGACCGCCAGTTGCGCGGACGTTCAGGCCGACAGGGAGATCCGGGAAGTACCCAGTTCTTTGTCTCACTCGAAGATGACCTGATGCGTTTGTTCGGATCTGATCGTATTGCCAGCATTATGGACCGTCTGGGATTGAAAGAAGGAGAAGTGATTCAGCATTCGATGATCACCAAATCGATTGAACGGGCTCAGCGGAAAGTCGAAGAGAACCATTTTGGCACCCGTAAACGTTTGCTCGAATATGATGATGTTATGAATTCGCAGCGTGAAGTGATCTACAAGAAACGCCGCCATGCCTTGTATGGAGAGCGTCTGTCGGTGGATATTTCCAATATGTTTTATGATGTTGGAGAAAGTATATTGGGCGAATACCTTGATAAAAAGGACTATGAAGGTTTCCGCTTTGAAATTCTGAAGACCCTGGCTGTTGAGCCTTCCATGGATCAGAAGGAGTTTTTTGATGAATCTCCGAAACGTTTGTCGGAAAACCTGTTTGAAAGTGTTTATCAGATCTATAAAGACCGCTCAGCATCACTTGCCAATACGGTGTATCCGGTTGTGGCTGATGTTTATGAGAATCAACCCCGTTTCGAGAATATAGCCATTCCGATCAGCGATGGAATTAAAACGCTGCAGGTTGTTGCCAATATGAAGAAAGCCTATGAAGATCATGGCCGGGAAGTTGTTCTTGCGATTGAAAAAGGACTTACACTGGCTATTATTGACGACAGCTGGAAGGAGCATCTGCGTGAAATGGATGATCTGAAACAAAGCGTACAGGCTGCAACTTACGAACAGAAAGATCCGCTGCTGATCTACAAGTTTGAATCTTTTGAATTATTCAACACGATGTTGCAGAAGGTGAATAAGGAAGTTGCTTCATTTCTGATGAAGGGGAATTTACCCGGCATTGAAAACCAGGTACAGGAAGCCTCTGCCCCGCGTCGTACAGATATGAGCCGACTCAAAGCCGGCCGCGAAGATGTTGCTCCCCAGGCCAACCGGACCTCCGAACCACAAAGAGTACAGCCTGTTAAGGTTGAAAAAAAGGTCGGACGAAACGATCCCTGCCCCTGTGGAAGTGGTAAGAAATACAAACAATGTCATGGAAAAGGAGTTTCCGGCGAATAATATCTGACGAAAGGGTCCATGTCACTGAAAACCTATGATATTATTGTAATCGGGGCAGGTCCTGCAGGATCGATGGCAGCCTATTATCTGGCTGAACGCGGTTTTACAGTGGCTTTGATGGATAAGGAAATATTCCCCCGGTATAAACCATGCGGAGGTGGCTTGACTGCCCGCACCCTGAAATTATTCCCATTCAGCATTGAACCTGTTTTAGAATCCACGATTTATCAGTTTCGTTTTTCACGGAATTTCAAAAACGAATTTATCCGTGAAAGTAATGATCCGCTGATGTACTGTATGATGCGGGATAATTTCGATCAGTTTCTTGTTGACAAAGCCATCTCAAAAGGGGCCGAATTTCTTCCCGAAACAAAAATGACCGGTCTAACCGAGAGTTTCGATCAGGTTCTGGTACATACCAACCGGGGCGAATTCTCAGCCTCTTTTATTATTGGAGCAGATGGTGCCAGCAGTCTGACTGCCAGAACCTTTCAGCTGACCGGACAGATAAAAAAAGGGATAGCCATTGAAAGTGAAGTTAAGGTAGATCCTGAGTCACTTGCACGCCACAAACACATGGTTTGTCTGGATTGGGGTACATTTATGCGTGGATATGCATGGGTATTTCCTAAAAAAGATCATTTGTCGGTAGGAGTTGGTGGTCCGGCACAGCTCAGCAAATACCTCAAAATATACTTTCTCAAATTCATGGAAAGCATGAAATTTGAAGATGCCGGTTTGTTATCATTCCGAACCAGCCCGATACCATACAGAGTTGGATATGACCGGCTTCAGGCCGGAAGGGTATTGCTTGTCGGGGATGCCGCCGGTTTTACAGATCCCATGACAGGTGAAGGAATTCATTACGCTGTTAAAAGCGCCCGTATTGCATCGGACACCATAATCAAGTACCTGGATGGCAATACACATCATCCATATGACTACCGCACCAATGTTGAGAAAGAAATTGTGAATGAATTAATGGCAGCCTATCCCCTGCTCAAGATTTTCCATTCGGCTCCCGGTATTATACATAACAAGGTAAAAACCAACGATCGGTTCTGGCGTGGCTTTAAGAAAGTATTGCAGGGCAATCTGTCGTATTGTGACTTCAAAGACAGACTGGGACGTTACAAATTCATCTGGGGTCCAATGGTTAAACTGGCCAGTCTGATTGAACTGATTAAACGAACGAATTTTAAATTAAGTCCATACACCCGGACTAAGCAGGAAGAAGCTCCCTGATCAGTTCTGATATTGTTTTGTTATCAGCTTTCCCGGCCAGGGTTTTAGTTGCTACACCCATTACTTTACCCATTTCCTTCACAGATGAAGCACCGGTATCTGTAATAATTTGTGCAATAATTCCCCTTAACTCATTTGTATCCATTTGTTTAGGGAGATAAACTTCGATAAAGGAAGCCTGCATCAATTCAACTTCTGCAAGATCAGGACGTTGTTGTGTGCGGTAGATTTCGGCTGACTCTTTGCGTTGTTTAACAAGCTTTTGAAGCAATTTTAATTCGGCATCTTCCGAAATTTCGCCCCCTGCTCCATCCTGGGTTTTCAGAAGAAGCAGGGAGGCTTTAACAGCCCGGAGCGATTCCAGCTTGTCTTTTTCACGGGCAAGCATTGCTTTTTTAATATCATCATTGATTTGGTCGAAGAGACTCATTTTCTTAGTCGATATTATCGTGAAGAAATGTATTGTTGGTTTTCAGCTCAGTTCCGGTTTTGGAATTTTCAGAAATACTCATGGATGAAACTTCGGATTCGGAGGAATGACGAGGCTCTTTGAGTTCAATTTCGCGGCGTTTGTAAGCTGGTTCACGTTCCAGACGATCAATTTCTTCGGGTTTCTTCAGATTAAGTGAAAGTTCTTTGAGCTTACTGATGCGGGATCCTGAATTGCGGTCGAAGGTATCACGATCGACAGGGAAATAATCTTTTTTAGGAGTTTCAGCAACAGGTTCAGGAGCCATGACAGGTTTTTCCGGCTCCATGATCATCTCCGGCATTTCAAAAGCGAAAGGACTTTCTTTGGATTCTTCGGTCAGGGATTCTGTTTCTTCACTAAGCATTTCTGTTTGAAGAATATCCTGAATTTCAAACACGAAAGAACGGGGAACTTCCGGTTCAGGAATGATGGCTTCGGGCTCGGTAATCGTTTCTTCCGGCAAGGCAGTTTCAGAAATTTCCACTTCATTTTTTCTGAGCAGGGAAATTTCGTTTACGATGTTTTCAGGCTCTTTTACAACAGGAGGTGTAACAACATTTGGCTGTAAGCCGCTGCCACTGATCGTTCCGATAATATTCTTTTTGGGTTCTTCCGGCTTGTTGCCATTCGGACCGTTTGGTTCAAAACCCGTTGCAACGAGGGTGATATTAATCCTGTTTCCAAGTGTTTCGTCACGACCATTACCCCAGATGATATCTGCATCCTGACCCGCTTTGGTCTGAATAAAATCGGTAATTTCGGTTACTTCATCCATCGAAATTTCTTCATGTCCCGATGAGATATACAGTAAAATATTCTTGGCACCTTCGATGTTGTTGTCGTTGAGAAGGGGTGAATTCATGGCTTCTTCAACAGCTTTTGTAGCTCTGTATTCGCCTTCAGCACTTCCAGATCCCATGATGGCAACACCACTGTTCTTCATTACAGTCTTGACATCTTCAAAATCGACATTGATGTAGCCAATAACGGTAATGATTTCAGCTATCCCTCTGGCAGCGGTTGTAAGAATATCATCAGCCTTGTGGAATGCTTCTGATAAAGCAAGATTGCCATACAATTCGCGCAATTTATCATTGCAGATAACGAGGAGGGTATCTACTTGTTCACGCAATTCTTTCAGGCCCTGTTCAGCCTGTTGTTTACGCTTTCTACCCTCAAAACTGAATGGAATGGTAACAATACCGACAGTCAGAATACCCATTTTGCGGGCTTCTGCAGCGATAACCGGGGCAGCACCGGTACCGGTTCCGCCGCCCATTCCGGCAGTTATAAAGAGCATCTTTGTATTGTCTTCGAGAACAGCCTTGATATCTTCAATGTTTTCAATGGCTGCATTCCGGCCGACTTCCGGCATAGAACCTGCACCCCGGCCTTCGGTAAGACTGGATCCAAGCTGGATTTTTGTCGGAATCGGGCTTAAGTTCAGGGATTGCCCGTCGGTATTGCAGATAATGAAATCTACACCGCGGATACCCTGCTCAAACATGTGATTCACCGCATTGCTTCCGCCTCCGCCTACTCCGATCACTTTAATGATGGATGACTGTTGTTTTGGTAAATCAAATTTTATCATGCCCGGGTTGATTTGTTCTTCACGATAGGTCATGGTTTAGCCTCCTAAATTAGTTGATATTTTAATGCTCTATTTTGCTTTTTATAAGAATTTGTTCACAATTTATTACCAGGTTGTTAATTGGCCTTTTCCATGTCATCCTGGAACCAATCGGTGATAATATCGATCAGACTCTTTCGTTGCCGGGAATCCCGTGCAATTTTCTGGTGTTTCTCCATAACAACCTCTTCCTCAAACAGTTGATGAGTAGCTACAGGCTCTTCAACAGC
>CAYLTH010000017.1:10998-38477 GCA_964386485.1 uncultured Bacteroidales bacterium
CAACAGCTTCTGCTTCGACAGGTTCGGGTTGTTTTGTTTCGTGATGGATATAGGTATTGAGGTTTGAATATTCTTCCTGACCCGATTTGATGCGTTCTTTTTCGGTGCGTTGATTGCCTAAAATGACCAAACCAATACCGGTAGCATAGAGCGGACTGGCTACTTCATCCGGCACATCGTTGCCAAGATGTTCGTTCGGATAACCGATCCGTGTGTCCATTCCGGTCATATATTCGGTTAACTGGGCAATATGATTGAGCAATGCCCCACCACCGGTTAGTACGATACCTGCTATCAGTTTCCGCTCATCGCCGGAATTCAAGATTTCATATTTCACTGCAGCAACAATTTCTTCCATCCGGGCCTGGATAATGCTGGCAAGGTTTTTAAGCGAAATTTCTTTCGGGGCTCTTCCACGCAAGCCGGGAATTGCAACTATCTCATCTTCTTTATTTTCGCTAGCCAGCGCACTTCCGAATTTAATTTTCAATTCTTCGGCATGGCGGCGAATGATCTGGCAGCCTTCTTTCACATCTTCGGTGATGACATCACCTCCAAATGGAATTACAGCGGTATGACGAATAATACCATCCTGGAAAATAGCAATATCGGTAGTACCACCACCTATATCCACCAGAACAACACCTGCTTCTTTTTCCTCTTCACTCAACACAGATTCGGCAGATGCAATGGGTTCGAGGATGAGATTTGTGATGTCAAGTCCTGCCCGTTTAACGCATTTATAAATATTTTTGGCGGCTGCAGTCTGCCCGATGATAATGTGGAAATTTGCTTCCAGCGAAACACCCGACATTCCAATGGGCTGACGTATCCCCTGTTCACCATCTATAATATATTCCTGCGGAATGACATCAATAATCTGCTCACCCGGAAGCATGGCCAGTTTATACATGTTTTCGTGAAGCAGATCCACATCGTCCTGGGTAATTTCATCTTCCAGAGTCTGGCGCATCAGTCCTCCGCGATGCTGCATGCTTTTAATGTGTTGTCCTGCAATACCCACATTGACTTCGCCGATGCGTATGCCTGAATCCGCTTCTGCCAGGTCTATTGCCCGACGAATGGATTTAATTGTATCCTCAATATTGGATACTACGCCGCGTTTAACGCCAATTGATTCGGTTTTCCCATGGCCCAGAATCTGAATTTTGCCATGTTCATTTCTACGGCCAACAATAACTGCGATTTTTGTTGTTCCGATGTCAAGACTTACGATGATGTTTGTCGATTCCATACGATTTATTTATTTGAACAGATTACTTGATTCTTATACTTTATATTGAGAATGGAATACTTACTCCATCCGTTTGTTCTGAGTCCTTCCCTGTAAAAGGCCATGAGCTTATCAAACTTTTCTTCCAGATTATTCACTCCTCCAAAGAGAATTAAATGATCACCTACTTTGGGTATGATTTCAATTTCGCGCTCCTTGTTTACATAAATCTGATCGACCTGAGCTCTGAAAAAATCATTGTACTCGAGATAGCGGGCCATCAGATAGAGTTTCTGCAGGGTTGTCAGATTCTGGTCGGCCTCATCCCAGTCAAGTTTCCCGGGAATCAGGTTCTTGCTGATGGAATAGGCATCCGAAATCAGTCCGGTAGCAATGGGAACCCTCGCAATGTAGTTTTCACTCAGGGGCAACATTGTACCTTCAGTTGAAATATAATAGCTTTGTCCCCGGCTGTTAAAAACCCTGAGTATGGGTTTATACTGCAGAATATTCAGAATCAGACTGCCGTCGACAGTTGTATAAACCTGACTACTAACAATATACGGATTTTCTGAAAGACGTTCACGGATTTGCTCAAGACTTATTTCCTTCAGCGGCTTACCGGTTATTTGTCCGTCATACAATACATTTACAGCTGTTTTAATTTCTTCAGGACTCAGGAAAATATCTCCTTCCTGATAATCAATGTTGACACGGATTTCCTTGCACAGGATTGCTTTCTGTTCTACCTCAACAAAGCCTGCGAGCACAAAAAGAGCAGCAACCAGAATGACCCAGCCACAAAGGATTGCAATTTTTCGTATTTTTGACATTGCGCTCATAATCAACTATTTATCAAATATCTGCGGGTTAATGCTTTACAAATCGGTTTCACAAGCTGATCGATATCACCTGCACCAATGGTGAGTAATACCCCATCCTTGATTTTTTCGATTTCTGCAAAAACCTGCGTTTTGGTAATAAGCATTGCATTGGGATTCTGCATATATTTCAGAATCAAACCTGAATCAACACCCGGCATTGGTTTTTCCCGTGCGGGATAAATATCCAGTATCAGGCATGTATCCAGTAAATCAAGGCTTTCGGCAAATGCTTCGGCGAAATCATGGGTACGACTGTATAAATGAGGTTGAAAAATACCGGTAACATGCTGATCCGGCCACATCATACGGGTACTTTCGATGCATGCCCTGATTTCCTCGGGATGATGGGCATAATCATCCATGAATGTCATTTGCTCCGTTTGAAAGCGAATATCAAACCGACGTTGTACCCCGCGATACTGGCTGATTCCGGCACGTAAGAGTTCTGGTGAAGCACCGCATTCGAGGGCTGCAGCCAGGGCAGCAACCGCATTCTCAACATTCACAAGGCCGGGAATATTCAAAACAAGATCCGGAATTTGTGTTTCGGGAGTGATCAGGGTAAATATGATCTGACCATCCTGAACGCGAATATCACTGGCCATATAGTCGGCCGGTTCGCTTATTGAATAGGTTCTGACTTTTACACCTTCGACAGGAGCCGGGGTAAAAGCAAGGCCTGTCCGCAGAATAATGGTACCGTTTTCGCGCGTTTTATTTACAAAGAGTTCAAAGGCTTCCAGTAAATTCTTGTGATTGCCATAAATATCCAGGTGATCGGCATCGGCAGAAGTAACAATTGCGATATGTGGATGAAGCTGATGGAATGAACGGTCAAATTCATCCGCTTCAACAACCATAAATTCAGGATTTGCAGCCAGATGAAGGTTGGAATTAAAATTCTTGGCAATTCCGCCCATAAACGCCAGGGAGGGAATTCCCGCAGCCTCCAGCAGCCATGCTACCATGCTCGAAGTACTTGTTTTCCCATGTGTTCCGGCAACAGCAACACATAAATGCTCAAGGGAAATAGCGCCCAACACTTCAGCACGTTTCTTCAGGCGCATTGCTTTTTGTCTGACATATTGCAATTCAGCCAGATCCGACGGAATAGCAGGTGTATAAATAACCAGATCTGTATCATTGGAAATATGCGCAACATCATCAGTATAATAAACCCGTGTGCCTTCCTCTTCCAGCTCCCTGGTCAGGGCCGTTGGTGTACGGTCATAACCACTCACTTTCACCCCGCGCGAACGGAAATACCGGGCCAGAGCGCTCATACCAATGCCGCCAATCCCAAGAAAATAAACCGATTTAACGCTCTGAAGATTCATATTATCGTTTTCTCATTATTTCAATAACACAGTCTGCAATTCGCTGAACAGCATCTGCACTGGCCAGCTTTTGAATCTGCAATGCCATTTCGGCAAGCGATTCTTTATCTTTTATCAGGTGAATACTTTCTTTTACAAGCATTGCCGGAGCCTCCTGGTCTTTGATCAGACGGGCTGCATTCCGGCTGGTCAGGGCCAGTGCATTTTTAGTCTGATGGTCTTCTGCCACATTGGGAGAAGGAACCAGAATAGCAGGTTTACCGAGTAAACACAACTCTGAAATAGCAATGGCTCCCGCTCTGGAAACAACCAGATCGGCAACACTGTAGGCCATTTCCATTTCACGGATGAAGGAAAAAACCATGATTGCCGGGTTTTTCATTGCATCCACTTTTTCCTTTGCCTTGTCATACCAGGCATTTCCACATTGCCAGATCAGCTGAATCCCGGCATCAGCCAATAATCCGAGATTGGGATAAATACTTTCATTAATGGTGCGGGCACCCAGACTTCCTCCCACAACGAGCAAAGTAGATTTCTCCGGATTTAAACCAAAAAATGCAAAACCTTCCTTTGACTTAATTCTGCCGTTTTCAACAATCTTCTGACGGACCGGATTTCCCGTTACGACAATCTTATCCGCCGGAAAGAAACGTTCCATGCCCGGGAAAGCAACACAGATCCGGTCAACCTGCCGGCCGAGAAGTTTATTGGTTACACCGGCATAGGAATTCTGTTCGAGTATCAGAGTTGGAATCCCTTTTCCTGCAGCAGCGCGCAGCATGGGACCACTTGCATAACCACCGGTACCGATAACAGCATCAGGTTTAAAATCCCGGATAATAGTTCTGGCCTTTAGGATACTGCTAATCACTTTTACCGGAAAACTCAGATTCTTTAGCGATAAACTTCTTTGCAATCCACTGATCCACAAACCCTGAATCGGATAACCCGCTTCCGGAACCTTTTCCATTTCCATACGGCCTTTGGCTCCGACAAAGAGAAACACAGCCTCGGGAAAGCGCCGGCGAAGTTCGTCTGCAATCGCGATAGCCGGGAAAATATGTCCCCCGGTTCCTCCTCCGCTGATGATAAATCTAGGCTGCACTGGGTTCGGGTTTAGGGGTTAATGTTGGATTTTCGACTTCTTTGCTGACACTCAATAAGATACCGATTGCAATACTTGTAAACCAGATGGATGTTCCCCCCATGCTGACGAAGGGAAGCGGCTGACCGGTAACCGGGAGAATATGGACAGCTACGGCCATGTTCACCATGGCCTGAAAAACCAGGCTGAAACTGAGACCGATTGCCATAAAGGCACCGAAATTCCCGGGGCTTTTTACCACAATCCGGGTGGCTCTGAAAAGAAGAATAAGGTATAACAGCACGAGTACAGATCCGCCAATCAAGCCATATTCCTCAATAATAATAGCAAAAATAAAATCTGAATACGGATGTGGCAGAAAATTTCGCTGGGTAGAATTTCCGGGCATTTTACCAAAAACGCCTCCGGTTGCAATGGCAATCTTAGCCTGTTCAACCTGATATTGCTCTTCTCCTCCATCGCCGTTTACAAAACTTTCGATACGATTATGCCAGGTTCCCAATCGACCTTGTCCGGGCGAATTGTAAATCAGCGCCACCAAAATTGCCATCGCTGCAATGAAGATGCCTGCCATTGAAAGCATATACCGCAGATTCACGCGACCAATAAACATTAAAACCAGACAGGTAATAAACAGCATGCCGGCAGTTGACAGATTGGCCGGAAAAATTAAACCGCAGATAATGATAATCGGAAGGAGAATGGGAATAAACCCTGTTTTGAAATCCTTGATTTGGTCCTGCCGTTTTGATATCAGTCGGGCAACATACATAATCAGGGCAAGCTTGGCAAGGTCGGAACTCTGGAAAGTAAGATTTATGACCGGCAGCGTTAACCAACGCGATGCTTCATTGTAATTGGTTCCCATAAACAAGGTCCCGAGCAACAGCAAACCGGCCACAACAATGGCAATCTGGGAAATGCGGGAATAATAAGTGAATTTTATCAGATGGGTTGCATACATCAGTCCAAAACCGAATACCAGAATAATTAAATGCTTCAGCATATAATACTCAGTATTTCCGCCCTGCTTTTTATAGGCCAGCGTTCCTGTAGAACTATAAACTGCAAGTATAGAAAAGACCGACAGTATAATAACCACTGCCCAAATAACCTTATCTCCTTTTATATTCCGAACTGCTCTGAACATTTTATTTGTTTATTGTAATCGTATTAAAGTCCGCGTACTGCTTCTTTAAACAGATCTCCGCGCTCTTCATAATTCTTAAAAAGGTCGAAACTTGCACAGGCAGGCGACAATAAAACGACATCCCCCGGCTTTCCTGCCCTGTAACTCAGTGCAACAGCTTCTTCCATGGATCTGGCTTCGTACATCAGCAATCCCTGTGCTCTGAAATTCTCCAGAATCCGATTATTATCAATACCGAGACATACGATGGCTTTTACTTTTTTGGCCACAATATCCTGCAGTATCGCATAGTCGTTGCCCTTATCTACGCCTCCAACGATCCACACAACGGGTTTTTCCATGGATTCGAGTGCATACCAGGCTGAGTTGACATTGGTTGCTTTGGAATCATTCACAAATTCGATTCCGTGAATATTGGCTACATACTCGAGCCTGTGTTCAATGTTCTGAAAATCCGAAAGGCATTCCTGTACGGTTTCTTTCCGGATATCCAGTAAGCGGGCTGCAATACCTGCTGCCATCGAATTGTACACATTGTGTCTGCCCTGGAGTGCTAATGCTTCTAATGTCATAGCCGTAATATTTTGTTGTATATTGATATTCAGTTTATTATCTTTAATAAATGCTCCTTGCTCGCGGAAACAGGATTGAAGACTGAAAGGAAATTGTCGTGCATGGATTTTTCGTTTTTCCAATTCACGACGAATTACTTCGTCATCGGTATTGAAGATGAAAGCATCAGCCGCACTTTGATTTTGTATGATTCTGAATTTTGAATTCACATAATTCTGAAATTCATATTGATATCTGTCAAGGTGATCCGGCGTAATATTGAGCAGTACCGCAGTATCGGCTTTAAAATCAATCATGCCATCCAATTGGAAGCTGCTGATTTCGAGCACATAATAATCGAACTGCTCTTCGGCAACCTGGTATGCAAAGCTTTTCCCGATATTTCCACCCAATCCTACATTCAACCCGGCTCTTTTCAGAATATGCCATGTGAGCAGGCTTGTAGTGGTTTTGCCGTTGCTTCCGGTTATACAGGTTTTATGGGCAGTACAATACCTTCCTGCAAATTCAATTTCTGATATTACAGGAATTCCCAGACTTTGTGCTTTGATCACCAGCGGATGTGTATCCGGTATACCCGGACTTTTGATAATTTCATCGGCCTCCAGCACCCGGTTTTCGGTATGCCTTTTCTCTTCAAATCCTATTCCAGCATGTAAAAGAACGTTTTTGTATTTTTCGGTGATGGTGTTCGCATCGGAAACAAAAACATCAAATCCCTTCCTGGCTGCGAGCCAGGCTGCACCGGTTCCGCTTTCTCCGGCTCCCAGTATGATGATGCGTTTGTCCGACATGATTCCCCACCGTTTATCGTATTTTTAATGTGACTATCGTGAAAATGGCCAGCATAATTCCTACGATGAAGAATCGCATGACAATTTTCGGTTCTGCATAATTAAGTTTCTGATAATGATGATGTAATGGCGACATTTTAAAAATCCGTCTGCCTTCACCGTATCTCTTTTTTGTATATTTGAAATAACTGACCTGCATGATTACACTCAGGTTCTCGACCAGGAAAATCCCGCATAAAATCGGAATCAGCAATTCCTTCCGGATCATGATGGCAAAAACGGCGATGACGCCACCAATTGCCAGACTGCCGGTATCTCCCATAAAAACCTGAGCCGGGTTGGTGTTGTACCAGAGGAAACCGACACAGGCCCCGACGAATGCACTGATATAGATTGTAAGCTCGCCACTATCCGGGATATACATGATATTCAGATAACTGGCAAAAATTGTATTTCCTGACACATAGGCCAGTATACCGAGTGTTGCCCCGATTATAGCAGAGGTTCCTGTGGCTAGACCGTCAAGTCCGTCGGTAAGATTGGCCCCGTTTGAAATGAAGGTTACAATAAAAATAACGATCGGAATAAAAACCAGGAAAGCCCATTTTTCGTAACCCGGTCCCATCCAGCGCAAGAGCACTGCATAATCAAACTCATGATTTTTAATAAACGGGATGGTGGTTTTGGTTGATTTAACAGCATCTACCGGATACAAACTCCGTGTAGTCCGTTCATTTTCAATATTAAAGGCCGTATTGGAAACAACAATACCCCGTGTATTCACCTTTTCCTTGATCACCACATCTTTATGAAAATACAGGGTCGCCCCTACAACCAGACCTAAAATAACCTGAGCCAGCACCTTAAACTTGGCAGCCAGTCCTTTTTTGTCTTTTCTGAATACTTTAATGTAATCATCAATAAAGCCAAACATTCCCATCCAGATGGTGGCAAAAAGGATCAGAATAATATAAATGTTGTGCAATTTTGCGAAGAGCAGTGTAGGGATAATAATGGCACTCAGGATGATAAGTCCGCCCATGGTGGGAGTACCCTGCTTTTCGTTCTGACCCTGCAATCCCAGATCCCGGACGAGTTCACCAACCTGTTTGTTACGCAATTTATCGATCAGTTTCTTTCCAAAAATGAGCGAAATCAACAAGGAAGTAAAGACAGCCATGCCTGCACGGAACGAAATATAGCGGAACATCCCGGCTCCCGGAACATCCCATATTTTATCCATATAATCAAACAGGTAGTACAACATATCCGTTATTTTTCAATAATATTTAATGTCTCACACAAAATTTCCTTATCATCAAAATGGTGCTTAACACCCTGTATTTCCTGGTATTTTTCATGTCCTTTGCCGGCAACCAGAATGATATCGCCGGGTTGAGCCATGGCACAGGCAGCAATGATGGCTTCACGGCGGTTTGTGATGGTTAATACCTTTTTAAAATCTACAGGATCAACCCCTGCGCGCATCTGATCGATGATATCTTCCGGTTTTTCGGAACGCGGATTATCGGAAGTCAGAATCACCCGTTCACTGAGGCGGGCAGCGATTTGTGCCATCACCGGACGCTTGGTGGTATCACGGTTTCCGCCGGCACCAATTACTGTTAAAAGCTTTTCATTGTGTGTACGGATGGAATTGATGGTCGTCAGTACATTTTTAACAGCATCTGGTGTATGCGCGTAATCTACAATGGCAATAATGCCTTCCGGACTGATCAGTGTTTCAAAACGGCCATCGACGGGCTTTACCTCACTCATGGCACTCAGAATATCAGTCATATCCTGATCCAGGAGCGTGGCTGCAGCGAAAATTGCCATGAAATTTGAGGCATTGAATTCTCCGGTAAGGCGGGTCCAGACTTCTGTCTGATTCACCTGAAGCATCATACCGTCGAAGCGGCTTTCCAGGATACGGCCGTGATAGTTCGCCAGACTCTTTAATCCATAAGTATACACTTTTGCACGTGTATTCTGTACCATAATCATCCCGTTGCGGTCATCCAGATTGGTAAGCGCAAAAGCTGAGGCTGGCAGGCGGGTAAAGAATTCCTGTTTTGCTTTCAGATAAGCATCGAATGTTCCATGAAAATCAAGATGATCATGAGTAAGGTTTGTAAAAATACCACCCTGGAAAACAAGTCCGGCAATACGATTCTGTACAACTGAATGGGAACTGACTTCCATAAAGCAATACTCACAGCCGGCATCAACCATCTGACTGAGTAAGGCATTCAGAGCAAGAGGATCGGGCGTTGTATGCGTTGCAGGGATTTCCTCCTGGCTAATTCTGTTAACAACCGTAGATAAAAGGCCACAACGATAGCCAAGCTTTTCAAAAGTTTCGAAAAGCAGACTGGCAATGGTAGTCTTTCCATTGGTTCCGGTCACCCCGACCAGTTTCAGTTTCAGAGAAGGCTCATCATAGAAATTGGAGGCGATTACTCCCAATGCCAGAGCACTGTCGGCAACGCGGTAGTAATGAACACCCACAACCAGAATATCCGGCAGATTTTCGCAGACGATCATCAGAGCACCACTATTAATAGCGCGTTCTATATAATCATGACCATCAGTCTGAGTGCCCTTCACAGCAACAAACATATCGTCCGGCTTTACACAACGTGAATCAAACTGAACTGAAACCACCGGAACTGCAGTGCTTCCAATCACTTCCGATAATCCGGCACGGTATAATATGTCTTTAGCTTCTTTCATATCAGTTGGAGGCTAATTCGAGTGTAACTGTAGTTTTCTTCAGACAAGGTGCTCCGGGTAGCGGATTCTGTCTGCGGATTATTCCTTTTCCGCTTGGTTTTGCTTTTAAACCAGCCTTTTCAAGCATATACAATGCGTCTTTCAGCTTCATACCGGTTACATCCGGTACCAGACCGTCGTAGAGATGGCGGGCAACAAGCCGTTGGGAACTGCTGTCCTTTGTAACGCCCAGCCACAGGGCAGAAGGATCCGGCGATTGAAACTGATAATTCAACTCACGGTAGATGTATTCAATGTCTTTCTGATTGCCGGTCGGGAACATCGGAATATCGATACTCGCTGCTGCAGCAACCGGAGCCTGATGGATATCGAGCCGGGTTGCATATACCTTATCTGCAATCTCTTTAAAAACAGGAGCTGCAACTTTTCCACCGTAATACGCACCCTTTGTAGGGTTAGTAACGACGACTATGCAGGAATAGCGGGGATTATCTGCCGGGAAATATCCGACAAATGATGCTTTGTAATTTTCATGATTATAGCCTTCGGAACTGGCAATCTGGGCTGTACCGGTCTTTCCGGCTATTTTGTAAACGGCATTGAAGAGATGTTTGGCAGTACCATTTGACACTACGCCTTCAACCATTTGACGGGCATTCTTCACGGTTTCTTCCGAGCAGATGGCTTTATTCAGAACCACAGGGTCAAATTTCCGGATGGTCTGACCATTTTGCTGAATTTCCTTAACAAAGATGGGTTTCATCATTTTACCGTTGTTGGCTACAGCATTGTAAAAGCACAAGGTCTGAATAGGTGTTATGGCCAACTCATACCCTACCGACATCCAGGCCAGGCTGTAGCAATCAGTCCAGACTTTGCTGGTGGTATTTTTAATTTTAGGTTTGGCTTCTCCCGGAATTTCGAGACCAAGGGGTTTCCCGAGCCCCATTCGATACAGTCCATCAATAAATTTCTCAGGTTCTTTGGTATAGGCGCGGTTAATGATTTTGGATACACCTACATTGGAGCTTTGTTCAAATACTTTTTGTGCACTGATCCTGCCATAGCCGCCTTTGTGAGAATCCCGCATAAGCTGATCGCAGAAATAATGGTCACCATCTTCGGTATCAATGGTATCTGTAAGTCGGAGCTTGCCATCTTCCAGGGCAACCATCATACTTGGCAGTTTGAAAGTTGAACCGGGTTCTGCAGCTTCGGCAATGGCATAATTCATCACTTCCTGATAACTTCCGTCGGCCATGCGCGTCAGATTTGCAATCGCAACAACATGGCCTGTAGCCACTTCCATCAATACTGCACAACCATGATCTGCCTCATTCGTTTCGAGTGTACGCCTCAGCGATTCCTCTGCTACATCCTGGATATTGATATCAATGGTAGTCACTACATCATATCCATCCTTGGGTTCAACTTCATTCTTGTTGCTTACCGGCATCCAGCCACCATTGGAAAGCTTACGCATCAGCCTTTTCCCGCTGACTCCTTCAAGGTATTCGCTGTAACCGCCTTCAATTCCGACTTTGTAATTTTGGCGGACAAAGCCAACTGTTCTTGAAGCCAGTATCTGAAAGGGAAATTCCCTTTTGGTTTTTTCGACAGCAACCAACCCGCCTTTAAACCGACCCAGCCTGTAAATCGGGAATCGTCTGATTTCTTTCAGTTGCTGATATGTAACATTTCGTTTTAACAGCAGGTAACGATCACGGCCTTCCCATCCCTGCTCCATCATGTGCTTGTATTCTTTTTTGCTGCGGTCTTTGAAGATACGGGCAAGGCAAATACTCAGTGAATCAACATTGTTGCGAAAATATTCCTCATCATAATTATTCGACCCGAAATCCATTCCGATATCGAAAATAGGAATTGAAGTAGCAAGGATGCTTCCGTCGCTCGAAAGGATGGTGCCTCTCATTTCATCAATAGGGAAATAACGGAGTGTATTCTGTTCAGCCTTTTTACGCAATTCCTCTCCTTCAACAAACTGGATATGGATCACCTTTATAATAATAGCGAGCCCAAAAAGGAATACACCCAGGTATACCAGGTAGACTCTCCATAATATGTCACGCTTTACATCTTTCACTTTACTTCGGTTTTTGGAACCCAATCCTCTTTTGTTTCATGCTCTTTTGGGACAGGGATGAATATTTTCTGGGGTGGTACCACTGATTCACTGATTCCGGTACCGATGAGGCGTTTTGCAACTTCCGACTGTTTACTCAGTGTCATGAGCTGCGATTTGATGGTGATATGTTCATACCGCAATTCCTTGAGTTCGCGGGTAGTCCGGTCGTTCATGCGCACCATTTTTTCTGCGTAATACGTATTGGCGATATAAACCAGGCCCAGAAAGGTGAGGAAAAACAAAAAAGGAAGCCACCTGACCATGGTGTCTTTTGCCAGAAACCTGCCATCAATAATCCCCAGAAAAAAACGTCCTGTAGGATTATCTTTCCGCTGACCGGACTGTTTATCCGCAGCTCCGCCATTACCCTTCTCATTGGTTTCCTGGCCATTACCCTGTTTTTCAGGAGTATCTGCCTGCAACATGCCGGTATTTTCTTCCGTTTCTTTCATGCTGATTTTTCTGCAATTCGTAATTTGGCTGACCTTGATCTGGGATTCTCCCGTATTTCATCTTCAGAAGGAATAATGAGTTTGCGGTTTATGGCCGTCATGTCTGTATGGGTATTCCCGTAAAAATCCTTTTCAATCCTGCCTTCAAAATTCCCGGAACGGATAAAATTCTTCACCAGACGGTCTTCCAGCGAATGATAGGAGATCACACAGAGTCGTCCGCCGGGTTTCAAAACCTGCAGCGATTGCAACAGGAAATGTTTCAGGCTTTCAAGCTCCTGATTCACTTCAATGCGCAATGCCTGATAAACCTGTGCCAGGAATTTGGCTTCGGCATTTCGGGGGATACAGGATGAAATCACCGTGTTGAAATCGCTGAGGGTGACAATCTGCCGGGTTTCTCTGGCCTTGAGAATACTCTGAACTATTTTCCAGGCATTGGGAAGTTCTCCATATTCGCGAAAAACCCGCAACAACGCATCCTGAGAATAGGTGTTCAATACATCAGCAGCAGTGAGATTAATCTTATTGCTCATCCGCATATCTGCATTGCCATCCGTACGGGTTGAAAAACCACGCATTGGCGTATCAATCTGATATGATGAAATCCCAAGATCTGCCAGAATGCCATCCACCGGAATTGACTGGTAATAGCGCAGAAAATGAAGGAGATATCTGAAATTGGAATTGATCAGCAAAAAGCGCGGATCATTCAGACTATTTTGCCGGGCGTCTTCATCCTGATCAAAAGCAATAAGCCGGCCCCGTTTGCCCAATGCCTTGAGTATTGCAGCCGAATGCCCGCCACCACCGAAGGTCACATCAATATAAATGCCATCGGGTCTGATATTCAGACCTTCGATGCTTTCGGTGAGTAATGCAGGATTATGATACATCGGGTAAATTTGTCATATCTTTTCTGCCCATTACTTCTTCGGCCAGACTGGAGAAATCTTCGGGTTCGTCGGTGTGCAGACGTTCGTAGTTTTCTTTGGCCCAGATTTCTATCCGGTTCGAAAAAGCAAACAGTACCAGATCTTTATCAATTCCGGCATAGTCGAGCAATGTTTTCGGAATCAATAAACGGCTGGTACCATCAAGGCCTAATTCTGTTGCACCTCTGTAGAAATAGCGCACGAACTCCCTGTTCTTCTTGTTGTAAAGATTCAGCTTGTTCACATCCGATGAGATCAGATCCCATTCATTCTTGGGATACAAAACCAGGCATTTCTCAAATCCGCGGTTAATTACAAAGCGTTCCTGAGCCTCTTGCGGAATCTGCTTCTTCAGGGATGAAGGAAGCATGACCCTGCTTTTGGGATCGAGCCTGCATTCGTATTCGCCGATCAAATTTGTCATCGTTTTCTACTTCTTCGTAAAAGTGCTCAAATATATGACATTTTTTACCACTTAATGACATATTCTACCACTTTGTTGATAAAAAGTTACACCTAAGTGAATTTTTTTTACACTTTCATAGCAAACGCCTCATAATCAATTATATGAATTTCATATACATACCATGGCTTATTAACAGAACTGATTGAAATTCACGACTTAATAAAATCTGAAACCCGGGCAGAATGAAAAAAAAAGGATGCGGAATACCACTTCTCTTGGGATGTTCGCATTTTTCGATTAGGTTTGTAATAAATTTGAACAGAATGAACCAGGAGGAGACAGCAAACAGACCGGAAGTGAAGTTGATTAGCATCAGATCACTCTTTGCATCGAAAAAATCGGGCTTTATCCGGTTTATCCCGGGTTTTGTCATATCGTATCTCGAACGCTTAATTCACCAGTATGAAATAAACCGGTTTTTAATCGATTTTCGCGATGATATGGGATTGGATTTTGTTGACAAAATTCTTGGACGTTTTGGGGTAAATATCCGGGTAGAGGGAGCAGAAAACCTGCAGGACAGCCGGTATCTGATTGCCTCCAATCATCCCCTGGGCGGGCTCGACGGTCTGGTATTAATGGATGTAGTCGGAAAAATCAATCCGAATGTTTGCTTCCCGGTGAACGATTTGCTGATGAATTTACCAAACCTGAAACCCTTGTTTATACCTGTCAACAAGCATGGTTCCAATGCCCAGAACGTCCAGATAATGGAGGAAACATTTGCATCCGATAAATGGATGCTATACTTTCCGGCAGGCATGTGTTCGCGAAAGCAAAAAGGGCAAATTATTGATCTTGAATGGAAAAAAACTTTTATTTCCAAAGCAAAAAAGCACAAACGCGATATCATACCGGTACACATGGAAGGCCGGAATTCAAATTTCTTTTACAACCTTGCCAATTTGCGCAAGTTTCTCAAAATCAAAGCCAACATTGAAATGATGTTTTTATCTGATGAAATGTTTAACCAGAAAGACAAGCAGCTGGTAATACGCTTCGGTAAAAGCATTCCCTGGTCGACTTTCGATAAACGCTTTTCCGACCAGCAATGGGCCGGTCTGGTAAAAGAGCATGTATATCGGATTGGAAAAGGAACCGATGATTTTAATTCACTGATTGCCTCAAAATTGTAAAGTATTATCATGATGGAACCATTGATTTCTCCGATCGACAAAGATATACTCGCCGCAGAGCTGAAACCGGAGTTTTTTATCAAGAAAACAAATTACGGCGACAACGATATCTACATTATTACCCATCACACTGCACCCAACGTAATGCAGGAAATTGGTCGTTTGCGTGAGTGGACTTTTCGCGAAGCCAAAGGAGGCACCGGGAAAGAGGTGGATATAGACGAATTTGACACCATGGACAAACCATTCGACCAGTTGATCGTCTGGAATCCCCGGGAACGGGACATTATCGGAGGATACCGCTTTCTGCACATGAAAGATGTTCAGTTTGATCATGAAGACAATCCGATGACGCCTACAGCAGAATTATTCCGGTTTTCTCAGAAATTCAGGGATGAATATATGCCGTATACCATAGAATTAGGGCGGTCGTTTGTACAGCCTGAATACCAGCCGGCTTTCAACCTTCGTCGGGGGATGTTTGCTCTGGACAATATCTGGGACGGACTGGGTGCCATTATTACCGAAAATGATGATGCCCGGTATTATTTTGGCAAGATAACCATGTATACCCACTTCAACCAGTTTGCCCGTGATCTCATCCTTTACTTCATGAACTATATGTTTCCGGATCCGGATAAACTGGTATACCCGATTGAACCCATGCCCTATTATCATCCGGAATCTTTGTTATCCGTACATTTTACAGGGAAGGATTATGATGAAAATGTTAAAATATTAAACCAGCTGGTGCGGGCCAACGGAGAGAATATTCCGCCGCTGGTGAATGCCTATTCCAGTCTGTCGTCCACAATGCGTTCGTTTGGAACCACCTTTAATCCCGGGTTCGGTGGTGTAGAAGAAACCGGAATCATAGTCACCATTGCCGATATTTACGATTTCAAAAAAGAGCGCCACATGAAGGCCGATTAAACTATGAAAATTCAAACAGCCGCTTTTGTAATCAGCGTAACCGATTACCACAAATGTCCGGAACCCCGTTTACCGGAATACGCATTTATCGGGCGGTCAAATGTTGGGAAATCATCCCTTATAAACATGGTTACCAATCAGAAAAAACTTGCCAAGACCTCAAACACTCCGGGTAAAACACAGACAATCAATCATTTTCTGATTAACGACGAATGGTATCTGGCTGATTTGCCCGGCTATGGGTATGCCCGGACTTCCAAAACCGCTCGAGAGAAGTTCAGCAAAATGATTACCAGTTATTTGTCGAATCGTAAGAACCTGATGAATACATTTTTACTGGTTGATTCACGCCATGAAGCCCAGAAAATAGATCTTGAATTCATGGGCTGGCTTGCCGAACATCAAATACCGTTTACCATTGTGTTTACAAAGGCCGATAAACTGGGAGTCAACAGGATAAAATTAAATGTAGATGCCTACTGTGCCGTATTGCATGAAAGCTGGGATGCATTGCCGGATATCATTGTTACTTCAGCTGAGGAACAAACAGGAAAAGAAGAACTGCTTGGTTTCATTGAAGGAACCAATTCAATTTTCGAGCCGGATCTGATCAGATAATTTTATTTCAGTTCGACAAGAACCTGGTTTTTGGTCACCTTGTCATCCTTTTTTACATTCACTTTTTTTACAACACCGTTATAGGGAGCACACAGGTGGTTTTCCATTTTCATGGCATCCAGTATGAGCAATATTTCTCCCTTTTTAACTTTTTTCCCGGCAGAAGTGAATACATCCCGGATGGTGCCGGGAATAAAGGCAGTAATAACTTTATCATTAATGGGCGTATAAGGCTGACGCATGTCATGCTTACGTGTGCTGTGCGTTTTGAAATTACCTTCCTCCAGCACGAGTGTAATTACCTTGGGTTTAGTCTGCTTTCCTTCCATAATAATAGTATTTAGAATGGAGGGATTCCGTGTTTTTTATTGGATCTGCGTACTTCCTTATGACGTGAAATTTCCAAAGCATGGATCAGATAATGCCTTGTTGAAGTAGGTTCAATCACAGCATCTACATAACCATAAGCAGCAGCAACATAAGGATTGGCAAACTTGGTTTTGTACTCTTCAATCTTTTGTTTGCGCATTTCTTCAGGATTCTCAGCAGCAGCAATTTCTGCCTTAAAAATGATATTGGCAGCGCCTTCCGGGCCCATTACAGCGATTTCTGCAGTTGGCCAGGCGAATACAAAATCAGCCCGTAAATGACTCGAACACATAGCGATATATCCTCCGCCATAAGCTTTGCGCAGGATGATTGTCATTTTGGGTACAGTGGCTTCGGAATAAGCATATAAAACTTTAGCTCCGTGACGGATAACCCCGGCATGTTCCTGATCTACACCGGGTAAATACCCGGGAAGGTCAACAAAGGTAACCAAAGGGATATTGAAAGAATCACAAAAACGGATAAACCGCCCGGCTTTACAAGAAGAATCCACGTCGAGAACGCCAGCCATTACAGCAGGCTGATTGGCAACAATACCAACAGTTTCGCCAGCGAGACGTGCAAAACCGATCACGATATTGCCAGCAAACAATTCCTGTACTTCCAAAAACTCAGAATCATCAAACACAGCACGGATCACTTCGCGAACATCATAGGGTTTACGTGGATCTTCAGGTACTATATCATCAATTTTGAAGAGTTTCGATTTCGGAAGCTTTTTGGGAAACGGATCGGCCTTTTTATCATTATTCCAGGGAATATAACTGATCAGGTTCTTGATCTGATCAAAACATTCCTGTTCACTTTCGGCAAAGAAATGCGCATTACCCGAAACTTCACACTGAACACGGGCACCTCCCAGTTCTTCCATGCTGATTTCTTCACCCAGAACAGTCTTGATAACTTCCGGACCGGTAATAAACATCTTTGAAATCTTATCCACAACAAATACAAAATCTGTAAGTGCCGGTGAATAAACTGCTCCGCCTGCACAAGGTCCCAGAATTACAGAAATCTGAGGAATGAGGCCCGAAGCCTGTGTATTGCGGTAGAAAATCTCACCATATCCTGCAAGTGAATTCACACCCTCCTGAATACGTGCACCTCCCGAATCATTAATCCCGATCAGGGGAATTTTCATCTTGAGTGCATGATCCATGATTTTGGTGATCTTCTTGGCATGCATGTAACCGAGTGAACCGCCTACAACCGTAAAATCCTGTGCATAAATTGCAACAGGAAAACCACTGATAGTACCGGTACCCGTTAAAACACCATCGCCTGGCAGATATTTTTTGTCCATGTCGAAATCTTTTCCGGCATGTTGGACGAATAGGTCATACTCATGAAATGACTTAGGATCGAGCAATGCGAGGATCCGTTCGCGGGCAGTCATTTTGCCCATGGATTTCTGTTTCTCAATAGCTTGAGAACCACCACCCTGGACTGCTGTCTGCATGCGGCGCTTTAATTCAAGCGTTTTCTGTCTTAATGACATAAGCGAAATTTATGTTAATAACTAGATGACAACTCTACGCCAAATTAAGGCAAAAGTAAAATTGATTTTTTTACCAAGCAAATTAATTCAGGATTCTAAGGCATATTAATCGGTCTCAAAACGGAAGCCAATGCCATGAATGCTGCGTATCCGTAGACTGTTGTCCTTGTTCAAAAGTTTCCTCAAACGTGAAATAAATACATCGAGGCTGCGACTGAGATAATAACTGTCATCTCCCCAGACTGCCGTCAGAATTTCCTCCCGTTTCAGGAGTGTATCCCGTCTTTCGAACAAAAACCGCAGCAACTCTGCTTCTTTATAGGTTAATTCACAGGCACTTTCATCGATCCGGAGTTTCAGATTCTGGACATCCAGTTCATACCTGCCGATCTGTAATATGGATTTTGCACTTGTTTTATCCGGATTCACCTGGCTCCGACGCAGAAAAATTTCGATTTTCAGAACAAGCTCTTCAATACTGTATGGTTTCAGGATATAATCATCACCTCCCAGACTCAATCCTTTGATTTTATCTTCCTGCATCGATTTGGCAGTCAGAAAGATAATCGGCGTATGCGAATCCTGTTCACGGATGCGCTTTGCCAGACTGAATCCATCGAGATTGGGAAGCATGACATCCAGAATACAAAGATTATACAGCCCTGCTTTATAGTGTTTGCGGGCAGATTCTCCATCTGTGAAATGAGAAACCCTGTACCCGGCGCGTTCCAGGTTATCGATGGTGACAAAACTCAGGGTAACATCATCTTCTACATAAAACAAATGTGCTTTTTCAGCCATGTTTGCGGGGTATGATAATATTTATGGAAGTCCCATTCCCGATTTCACTGCGGACTTTAATAGACCAGCCATGCATTTCAACAATCCGGCGGACATAATATAAGCCAATCCCAAAGCCCTTTACAGTATGGATATTCCCGGTAGGGACGCGGAAAAACTTATCAAAAATACGCTTCAGATACCGGTCTTCAATCCCAATACCATTGTCGCTGATGATTAAACTGATCTCTTTTTTGCCCTCCTGAGTGGCGATGACAATACGGGGATCGGCTGTGCAATACTTCAGGGCATTATCGAGCAGGTTGTACAGTATATTGGTGGTATGCAGCCGGTCGGCCAGAATCAGTGGATTAGTGGCCTGCAAATCAGTTGTCACAACAGTCTGATCCTGTATAAACTGGGATGAACGAATAACTTCAACGATACATTCATGCAAATCAAACTCTTCGGGCTGCAGACTGTCCTTCTTTCGTTCAAAACTGGCTACCTGCAATACTTTTTCAACATGTCCTTCGAGCCGGAGTTGCTGCTGGGTAATGATATCCGCATATCGTTTAAGACGTACTGGATCGTTTTCAATACCGGTTTCTGAAAGTACATGCGCTGCAATTGCAATGGAGGAAATGGGCGTTTTAAACTCATGAGTCATATTGTCAATAAAGTCCTTTTGAATTTCAGAAAGTTTCTTTTGCCGGAGAATAATGAACAGCGCATATGAGAAAAACGCAAGGGCTACCACTATTATAATAGTAGAAACAAACCAGATATTCATATTCTGAAGAATAAAGTTATTCTTCGTAGGGAAAATTACACCAAAATAATATACGAGATTCTCCTGTTTTTCGAAATTGGACTGAAAGTTGCCATGCGGTAATTCATCTCCCTTTCGGGGAAGATAGTTACCATATGCCATGAGATCAGTCTCACAGTTATAAATAGCATATTCAATATCAATCTGAAGGTTATGCTGATTCAGGATCGTCCAGAGATAGTGTTCCAGTATTTTCGCATCGATTTTACTGGCCATGTTAACGACAAAATAATTAGATGTAACCTGAGTCACCGGATCATAAGGCAGTTCAGCTTTATTGAAATCCGCCAGTTCCTCGGCAACAGCATATAGGGCGATACGGGCGCGCTGGTTGAACTGACGGTCGGTAATCTTAATGGTATTGTAAACCCAATACCCCTGAAACAGAATAATGGAGATAATCGAAACAGTTCCGAGAACGACAACCAGGCGAATATTCACAGTCTTCATACAGCGAAATTAAGTAAAAACAGGCTGAATATGGGTTATTTACAATCGTTTAACAAGAATTTACATTTCATTTACAACTCTTAACATGTTGTTTACCATATAGCCGTAGTGCTTGATTATCTTTGCTTCATAAAAAACAGTTCAAACCTTAAATCCATTCTTATGAAAACAATGTTCAGTTTCCTTCTCTGCCTGTTATTCACTGCCAGTTTTGCCCAAAATCCTGTTCCCGCTGATTTCCCCGGAGCACCCAAGGCACCGGATAAATTAAAATTTGAAACCACAACCAAAGACTTTGGTGAAATCACTCAGGGCATTCCTGCCTCCTTCGAATTCAAATGTACCAATGTAACCAAAGAACCCATCATCATTGCCGATGTAGTTAAATCATGCGGTTGTACACAACCTGAATTCTCAAAAGAACCGATCCTCCCTGGAAAAACCTCCACAATTAAAGCCACCTATAATGCAGCAGCATTGGGCATGTTCAGCAAAACCCTCACAGTAAAAACAAGTACCAGTGATGTGATCATCCTGACTGTCAAAGGCACTGTTATTGCAAAACAGTAAATCAGTCCTTATCGGCTGCTATTCATTCAACCTTGATTAGACTAAAAAAGGTGTCCCGCTTGGGACACCTTTTTTTTGGTAATTGGTAATTGGTTACCCCCCTGGCCCCCCGAATCGGGGGGAAAAGACCGCCTGGTCAACAAGTTACCAGTTACTAGTTACCAGTTACTAGTTACCAGTTACCAGTTACTAGTTACCAGTTACCAGTTACTTCTTCAACAAATCCCTGATTTCAGTAAGCAAAGTTTCCGAAGCTGTAGGAGCAGGCTGAGCAGCAGGAGCAGCTTCCTCTTCCTTTTTCTTCATGTGGTTAAAACCCTTAACAACCATAAAGATCACAAAAGCAATAACCAGAAATTCGAATATAACCTGAATTAAATTGCCATAATTGATGGTTACCAGTTTATCGCCTTCACCACCAATGGCGAATTTAAGGTCTGTAAAATTAACACCACCGATCAATAAGCCGAGCGGAGGCATAATTAAATCGTTGATAATGGAGGTTACGATTTTGCCAAAGGCAGCACCGATGATAACCCCGACTGCCAGATCGAGGACATTGCCACGACTGATAAAGGTCTTGAATTCTTGTACCATTTTTGCCATAAAAAAAATGTGTTAAGGTGTTATTGTGTTAATGTGTTAAAGTGCTCAGGTGTTCGGGTGTTCAGGTGTTCAGGTGTTGAGGTTCCTTTTACCTTTTTCTCTCGTCACACGTCACGCGTCACGCGTTACTATTTAAACTCCGAAAAGCTATACATAATTCCCAACCCAAACGTCTGAGAATACTGCACATCCACATCCTGATAATAATCATTTAACAATGCCACTGCGAAATTCACACTGATATATTTATTCACTTTCGCGGTAATGGAAGCATCAAGACGGGCTGTAATGGTAGTCAGATGTTCGTAGGGAGCCAATGCCATAAGGCGTAATTTAAGGTTGGTATTTTTGAGAATATCGCGGTCATAATTGGCAATTAACTGGAATGCCACTTCACTTTTTAACTTTTTACCCAACTCAACACCATAATTTCCGGCTACCGACGGATCATTCTTATACAACAATGTATCCACAACAAAGGTCTGTCGCAGTGTTCCGGTACCAAAACGAGCCCAGAAATAATCAACCGGCTTGTACTCAAATCCGAGCGAATTTGTAAAATATCCAGGAGCCATAAACTTAGATATCAACGACTTATACTCAGCTCCCTGATCATCCTTGGCATACTTAAAACCCGCATCAAACTGAGAGGTGAAGTTGGTTGAGGCAAATAAGTTCCAATGTTTGCTGATTTTATAACCCAATTTAGAGTCAAAATAAATCTTGTCGGTGGTTTTCTTCAGATTTTCGCCCTGATTCTGCACAAAACCATAAGCCAGTTGCAAATCATTGTCCCACGTCATTTTCTTTTGATCGTTGTAATTGGCCTTCGCATTCAGCAAGGAGCCCAGCGCAACAGAATTGGTTCCCCCACCCTTCCAGTTGGTACTGAAAGAAGCCTGGTTAATGTTTAATCCGCTTTGAAATGAACGGGTCCATTTTTTGGGTGCATCCTGTGCATACAGCACAACACCACATAACATAAGTAATTGAAGTACAAGTAGTTTCTTTTTCATAGATATTTATTTTTTATTTTTCGAGAATAATAACAAATATTTAACACGAATTGTTCGAAGAAACCAGTGACGCGTGACGCGTGACGCGTGACCAGTGACCAGTAACCAGTTACCAGTTACCAGTAACCAGTTACCAGTTACCAATTACCAGTTACCAGTTACCAGTTACCATCAACCGATCCGCAATAAAAAACGCGGCAAAAACAACGCTTGCAATACCATTCATAGTAAAGAACGCCACATTCACCTTCCGGAGATCATCGGGTTTTACCAGAAGATGCTGATACAAAACCAGTAAGGAAAAAATGCTCATTCCTGCCCAGAAAATCCAGCCGAATTCACCCAGAAATCCAACAATAACCAACAATAAAACAGAAAAGAAATGTATCAGAGAGGATAAGCGCAAGGCTTTCACTTTTCCCAGCATGACCGGCATACTTCTTAAACTATTCTCCTTATCAAATTCTTCATCCTGAAGCGAATAGATAATATCAAATCCTGCTGTCCATAACAAAACGGAAAGCGAGAGCAGTACCGGAATCAGGGCAAATTCACCACTCACAGCAAGATAGGCACCGATTGGAGCCAGGGACAGGCCTAATCCAAGAACCATGTGTGAAAAGGCGGTGAACCGCTTGGTAAAGCTGTATCCCAGAATGACCAGCAAGGCAACAGGACTGAGGTAAAAGCAAATTGTATTGATAAACCATGTAGACAACATAAATCCAACAGCCATCAGAATCGTAAAAAAGAGGGCACTTTTCTCCCGGATTACTCCGGCCGGGATTTCCCGCTGACTGGTTCTCGGATTTTTGCGATCAATTTCGCGATCGAGATAGCGGTTGAAACCCATGGCAGCACTGCGGGCAAATACCATACACATCAATACCAATATAAAGGTAAGCCATGAAAAAGAATATCGTACATCGCTCACAGCCAGCGTAAAACCAATCATAGCAAAGGGAAGTGCAAAAAGGGTGTGGGCAAATTTGACCAGAGAGAGGTAGTTGTTTATTTTCTTAAATAGAACCATAGCATAAAAATAATCAGCTAATCTAACAAATCTGGTGCAATTTTGATCATTTCTGTTAAACATATACGCAGAAAAACCAGATTGTACCAAATTTCCATAAATTTGTAGGTTAAAGCACCTATTTCAATACGCATGAAAAAATCCGACATCTTTCTTTTCCTCTTTCTCTGTATCCTGTTCCTGCCTTTCCTTTTGAGTGACAGCTTGTTGCATGCCTATGAAACCTTCAATAAAAACCATGGTCTGCTCATGAGTTTTTACAAATTCAGTATCCTGGCAACACTGGGAGAACTGATAGGCCAGCGTATCCGTCGGGGGCGCTACATTAACAAAGGATTTGGAATCATTCCCAAAGCCATAGTGTGGGGTTTCCTGGGGCTTGCCATCAATATGTCGTTTGTAATTTTTTCGAAAGGAATGCCCGCATTTCTTGCATATGCAGGCTTCGATATTAGCCGGACTGATTTTTTTGCCCGGTTTTTTATAGCCTTTTCGATCAGTGTAAGCATGAATCTGATATTTGCTCCGGTCATGATGATTTTGCATACCATCATGGATCGTCATATTCATGCCTACGACGGAAAACTTATTGCGTTGACCAAAAGGATTCATTTCGGATCAATTCTTCAGAATATGGACTGGAAAAGAGAATGGTCATTTCTGTTTGTCCGGACGATTCCGCTTTTCTGGATTCCGGCCCATACGATTACATTTCTTTTGCCTGCCGAATTCCGCATTCTCTTTGCTGCCTTCCTCGGAATAGCACTCGGTATTCTGCTTGCACTCGGTGAATTAAAAAAACAATAACAATTTAACACATTGATAATCATGAAACTAAAAAGAGTTCCCCGAATAATTGGTGTTGTATGCCTTGCAATGCTGTCTTTCAGTGAAATACAGGCGCAACCCTGTATTGCCAATACCAACAGCCTGGATTTCAACGGAACCGGCTCGGCAGTAAGAATCAACACAATTAACGGACTGGATATCACCAACCAGATCACCATCGAAGCCTGGGTGAATGCCGCCGCCTTTGCCAGCGGTCCTGCCGGAGGTTCGATTTTCTGCAAACACGCCTGGGGCAGTTCCACGTTTGGATATGTTCTGCGTGCCGGCGGAAGTGGTCAGCTTTCCTTTAATATTGCCGGGGCGGTTGGCGGATCTCCCGTTGGATGGAAAGAAGCGATCAGTCCGGTCAATGCGCTGACCCTGAACACCTGGCACCATGTTGCAGGCGTATTCGACGGTACCATGGTATTCTGTTATGTGGATGGTTTGCCCGTGGGTTCAACAGCCTTCAGCGGAACCATTTATCCTTCAACCGGCATTAAAGCCCGGATTGGTGCGCTGGCCGATACCAACTGGGGCATGACCCGCTACTGGGACGGGTATATTGATGAGGTTAGAGTCTGGAACCGGGCGCTGACTCAAAGTGAAATTGCATCCGGTATGGGCGATCATATTGATCCGGCTTCTGCAACCGGACTTGTAGGCTACTGGCGACTGAATGAAGGCAGTGGCGTTGTAGCGGCTGATCTGGGAACCGGCAGCAACAGCGGAACCTTGCTCAATGCATCCTGGACAACCCAAACCGGCTTTAACAATCCTCCGCCTGCAGTTCCTGTTATTACCTATACAGCCGGGCAATTGCATTCGAGCAGTGCGGTCGGCAATCAATGGTACTCCGGAACGACTCTTATTCCGAATGCAACTGCACAAAATTACACTCCCACTGCTTATGGAACCTATTCTGTGCGGGTCACTGTTAACGGATGTACCAGCATTTCTGCGCCTTTCAACTATAACACGACAGAAATCCCTGAAATCGCTCAAGCCCAACTGCAAATTTCGCCAAACCCCGTTGCTGATGAGCTTTCTGTGCGACTGCCTGATTCCAAGCAAGCCTTCTCCTACTCTATTTATGATGTTTCAGGAAGCCTGGTGCTGGAGGGATTTTTTCAAAAAAACACTGCCTCCTTGTCCGTTTCTGCGCTTCCATCTGGTGTTTATATGCTAAAAACCGGAAATGGGGATCAGGAATTCACGACCCGCTTTGTGAAACGCTAAAATTTCAAATTTTTATCTTCCTGATTTTAAGCAGTTTGCAATTTATTTAAAAAAAACTGCAAAAAAATATCATTTTCTGCTTCCGATTTGACTGCCTGTATCCCTATATACGGATATACGCAAAAATTATGTTGATCAAGACCTTTGGAAGTACGATTGTTGGAATTCATGCCATTACCATTACGGTAGAAGTTGACATTGATCAGGGAGTTCAGTTTTTTATGGTTGGGCTGCCCGATAGTGCGGTTAAGGAGAGTCACCAGCGGATAGAAGCCGCGTTGAGGAACATTGGGTACAGGATGCCGATCCGGAAGATTGTTATCAATCTGGCTCCGGCGGATTTGCGGAAGGAAGGTTCTTCATACGATCTGGCTATAGCACTGGGGTTACTGGCGGCATCTGAACAGATAAAAGCGGATCATATCGGCGAATATCTGATCATGGGCGAGTTGTCGCTCGACGGGACTCTTCTCCCCATTAAAGGCGCATTACCAATTGCCATTGAAGCCTTACGGAAAGGATTTAAGGGTTTTATCCTTCCGCGGGCCAATGCAAGAGAAGCAGCCATTGTGCAGGATCTCGAGGTGTACGGTGTCAATTCGATCCAGGAGGTAATTGGATTTTTCAGCGAAAGTTTACCATTGGAAAGGGAGTATGTGGATACCCGTGGCGAATTCATTCAGAATCTGAATGAGTACGCGTTCGATTTTGAAGACGTGAAGGGACAGGAGAACATCAAACGGGCATTGGAGATTGCAGCCGCCGGAGGGCATAATGTGATATTGATCGGACCTCCGGGTTCGGGAAAGACCATGTTAGCCAGGCGGCTGCCATCCATACTTCCTCCTTTAACATTACATGAAGCATTAGAAACCACCAAGATACACAGTGTTTGCGGGAAACTGGCACGGAACTCCGCACTGGTAGCCGTTCGCCCCTACCGTTCGCCTCATCATACCATCAGCGATGTTGCCCTTGTAGGCGGCGGCAGTTTTCCACAACCCGGAGAGATTTCGCTGGCGCATAACGGAGTCCTGTTTCTGGATGAACTTCCCGAATTTAAACGAACTGTACTGGAAGTATTACGACAACCCCTTGAAGATCGGAAAGTTACAGTTTCGAGAGCCCGCAGTTCAATCGAATTTCCGGCCAGTTTCATGCTGGTAACAGCCATGAATCCCTGTCCCTGTGGCTACTACAACCATCCGGAAGTACCCTGCACCTGTCAACCGGGGGTGGTACAGAAATATCTGGCGAAAATATCCGGGCCGCTGCTCGACCGTATTGATATTCATGTGGAAGTGGTGCCGGTTCCGTTTAAGGAATTATCGGATTCGGCAAGAGGAGAAGCCAGCAGTACCGTGCGGGAGCGGGTGGTGAATGCAAGGAAAATACAGGAGGACCGCTTTCTGCAAACCAAAGAAATCCATTGCAATGCACAGATGAATCCAAAGCAACTCGTGCAATATTGCGAACTCAACGAGGCCGGACAGGCTTTATTAAAAACCGCCATGGAACGCCTCAACCTGAGTGCCCGTGCCTATGATCGTATCCTTAAAGTTTCGCGCACCATTGCCGATCTCGATGGCAGTCCGGTTATCCGCACAGAGCACCTGGCGGAGGCTATTCATTACCGGAGTCTGGATAAGGGGAGCTGGGGGGCGTGACCTCACCCCCGGCCCCTCTCCTTGGAGATCAAACGAGGACCTCACCCCCAACCCCTCTCCTTGGAAGG
>CAYLTH010000018.1:0-11419 GCA_964386485.1 uncultured Bacteroidales bacterium
GATGTTCCAAGAGGATGGGTCACAATTGCAGGATCTGCAACAACAGTTACTGTTGCACAGGCTGTTGTTAAAGGATCACAACCGGATCCACCTTGTGAAATTATTACACGGTAATATGTGGTTGATGAAAGTACAGGGGTGGTGTAATTCGTACTGTTGGAACCTACATTGCCCCATGGACCTGCACATCCAACAGCAGAGGATTGCCATTGATATGTGATTGTTCCTGTTCCGCCACTGATTGCAACGGTCATGGAATGAGTTCCGCCATTGCAGATTGTTGCGCCTACAGGATCCGTAATGATAGTTGGATCGCCAAGAACAGTTACTGTTGCACAGGAAGAAGTAAGTGGATCACATCCAACTCCTGTTTGAGTAACAATAACGCGGTAATAACGTGTTGCAGCCAGTGCAGGTGTTGTGTAACTGCTGTTTGTGGCTCCACCGATATCTGCAAAACCGCTTGAACAATCGGTCGAAGAAATTTGCCATTGGTAACCAAATGTACCGGTACCTCCCGAAACGGTCGCGCTCATTGTATGGGTTCCGCCATTACAAATGGTGGCTCCAACCGGTTGAACATCGATTACAGGATCTGCAACAACGGTTACAGTGGCACATTGTGAATTGATTGCATCGCAACCTGAACCGGTTTGGGTTATTCTAACCCGATAATAGGTCGTTGTTGCCAGGGCAGGAGTGGTATATGTTGAGGAATTTGCACCTCCGATATTAGAAAATCCGGATGAACAATTTACAACAGAAGATTGCCATTGGTAATTCGTTGTTCCGGTACCTCCTGAAACAACTACAGACATAGAATGTGTCCCGCCTGTACAAATCGTTGTGCCAACAGGTTCTGTGTCGATAACAACATCTTCAACAACTGTGACAGTAGCACAATTGGTAGTAAGCGGATCGCATCCCGTACCTGTCTGTGTTATATAGCAACGATAATAAGTTGTTCCGCTTAACGGACCTGCAAGATAACTCAGGTTGTTGGCTCCCAGAATATCAGAGAAGCCACTGCTGCAATTTGTGGATGATTCTTGCCATTGGTAGGTAAACGTACCTGTACCGCCACTTACTACAACACTCATGTTGTGGAAACCACCATTACAAATGGTTGCTCCAACAGGCTGGGTTGTAATGGTCGGGTCTGAAACAACCGTTACAGTAGCACAACCGGATGTTAAATTATCACAACCAACACCGGTTTGGGTTATAAATACCCTGTAGTAATTGGTAGTTCCCAATGCAGGTGTTGTATAGGATGCACTGTTTGCACCCCCGATATCTGCAAAAGTACCCCCGCAACCGGTTGGACTTGATTGCCATTGATAGGTATAGGAGCCAAAACCTCCGGTAACGGTTACATTCATAGTCTGTGTACCTCCTGCGCAAATTGTACCATTGCTGGGTTCTACATTAATTACAGGATCATTTACAACGGTAACGGTTGCACAATTTGTAATTAAAGGATCACAACCGGATCCGGTTTGACTTATAACTGCCCGGTAATAGCGGGTAGCAGATAAAACGGGTGTAGTATAAGAACTATTTGTAGCTCCGCCAATATCAGCAAAACCAGTAGAACAATCTGTGCTCGAAACCTGCCACTGATAACCAAATGTCCCGGTTCCTCCACTGGCGGCAACAGTCATAGTATGCGTTCCGCCAACACAGAAAGTAGTTCCGGTCGGATGTGTTGAAACAGTCGGATCTGCTACAACGGTTACAGTTGCAACTCCGGTGGTTACCGGCGGGCAAAGTGATCCGGATTGAGTAATATATACTCTGTAATACCGGGTTGCTCCCAATGCAACTGTTGTGTAGGTTGGCAGGTTTGGTGCCCCAATATCCGTAAACGGACCGGCGAAAGCAGCAGATTCCTGCCAGGTATAGGTAAATACTCCGACACCACCACTGGCAGTCACACTCATCGAATGTGTACCGCCAATACATACTGTGGCGCCAACAGGATTTGTTGAAGTTGGTGAAGAAATACCAACTGTTGCACAATTTGAATTAAGTGTATTACACCCTGCACCGGTTTGTGTTATGTTTACTCTGTAATATGTTGTAACAGCAAGAGCCGGGGTTGTATACGTATCTGAATTTGCACCCGGGATATTTGCATATCCGGAGCAACCTGTAATGGAAGATTGCCATTGATAGCCAAATGTTCCGGTCCCACCGGTCACGGTTACACTCATCGTATGCGTATTCCCTGAACAATTCGTTGTTCCTGTTGGATGAACGGTAATGACCGGATCCGGGACTACAGTTACTGTCATACAGTTTGAAATAATCGGTCCGCATCCAACACCGGTCTGGGTTACATAACACCGGAAATAATAACTGCCGGCTGTACCGATTACTCCTGTGTTATAACTGGCTGCATTTGCACCCGAAATATTAGCAAACGGGCCGGCACAGCCTGCAGCTGTCTGCCACTGATAACCAAATGTTCCGGTTCCTCCGGTTGCTGTTACACTTAATATTGTTGAACCACCAACGCAAATCGATACATCACCCGACTGAACACTGAATGTCGGATCGTCAACAACAGTTACGGTGGCACAATTTGATACCAGATCAGCACAATTAGGAGTGGTCACTGTGGTAATGCAGCGGTACATGTAAATACCTGTAGTTAAAACCGGTGTAGTGTAGGATGTCGTATTCGCACCCCCTATATCTGACCATGGTCCGGCGCAATCTGTAGCTTCCTGCCATTGGTAAGCCAATGTTGCAGAACCACTGATTGTAGCAATTGTCATGGTATGGGTTCCTCCGGTACACATTGTGGTGCCGGCTGGCTGTGTAGTTATTCTTGGCACTGAAACAGTTGCACATGCTGACGTCATAGCGTCGCAACCAACACCCGTCTGGGTTATGATGCAACGGTAGGCGGCATTCTGGGTTAAAACAGGAGTTGTATAACTGTCTGAGTTGGCACCCCCTATATTTGCAAATGTACCTCCACAAGTGGCTGCAGTCTGCCATTGGTAGGAGAAAGTGCCGACACCGCCACTGGCAACTACTGTTAATGTAGTTGATGTCCCACTACAAATAGTAACATCCGCCGGGCCGCTTACTGTCGGGTCTGGTACCACTGTTACTGTTGCACAGTTTGAGATTATTGGATCACATCCTACTCCCGTTTGTGTAATATATACGCGATAATAAGTTGTCGCAGTCAGAATAGGAGTTGTGTAAGATACATTCGTTGCACCTCCGATATTCGAGAATCCTGAAGCACAGTCTGTAACAGAACGTTGCCACTGATAACTAAAAGTTCCGGTCCCCCCACTGGCGGCTACCGTCATAACATGAGTGCCTCCTGTACAAATTGTGGTGCCGATCGGATTGATCGAAACAATCGGATCATCTACAGCTACAACAGTTGCACAATTTGAAATAATATCCGCACATGCAGGAGATGCTACTGTTATATACATTCTGTAACTATAGGTTCCTGTTGCAAGAGCCGGTGTCGTATAACTGGTAGTATTGGCACCCGGAATGTTACTCCATGGACCTGCACAATTCGTGGCTTCCTGCCATTGGTAAGTAAGGGTTGCACTACCTGTTACTGTGGCAACTGTCATGGTATGGGTTCCTCCATTACAAATAGTGGCTCCGGTTGGTTGTGTTGTGATGCGGGGTACACTAACCGTGACACAGGCCGTTGTTACTCCGTCACAACCTACACCGCTTTGAGTTACAACACAACGATAATAAGCGTTTTGTGTTAATATAGGGGTTGTGTAATTGGCCAGATTCGCACCCGGAATGTTACTGAAGCTTCCTCCGCAACTGCTGCTTTCCTGCCATTGGTAAGTAAATGTACCTGTTCCACCACTTGCTGAAACAGTTAGTGTGGTAGATGTGCCACTACAAATGGTAACATTAGATGGACCGGTAATAACAGGATCCGGAACAACAATAACATCCACACAGGCTGAAGTCATTGCATTACATCCGGTTCCGCTTTGGGTTACAAATACCCTGTATGAGGTAGTTGAGCTTAATGCCGGTGTTGTATAACTGCTGCTGTTCGTGCCAACATTTGTAAACGGACCTGCACAACTTGTTGCAGATTGCCATTGGTAGGTATAACTTCCGAAACCTCCGCTTACAGTAACATTCATTGTATGGGTTCCTCCGTTACAAATTGTTGTTCCAACAGGATCTACTGTGATAGTCGGGTCAGGAACAACAGTTACTGTAGCGCAACGCGAATTGGTTGATCCGCAATCTGCCGGCGTTTGTGATACAACACAACGGTAGTATGAGGTTGCAGCCAAAACACCTGTGTTGTATGTACTGCTGTTTGCTCCGCCAATATCAGACCATACACCACCGCAATCAACACTGGCCTGTTGCCATTGATACGAATAAACACCTGTTCCTCCGAAAACTGTTACACTCAGGTTTTGAGAACCTCCGGTACAAATGGTAAAATCACTCGGACCTAAAATGGTGATATCAGGATAATTAAATACGGTCACATCATCAGTGCTATTCGGACATCCCTGGTAGAAAGTGCCAATCGACCATCTGAATACATAGGTGCCGGTTGTAAGTCCGTTAATAACGGTAGTTGGTGAATTGGGATTGACAAAAGTCGGGGTATTCGGTCCGCTGACAAGAATCCAGGTGCCGGTTCCAATAGCAGGAGTATTTCCAGCCATGGTAACAGTGGTTTGATTACATAAGATCCTGTCAGGCCCGGCCAGTGAAGTACTCGGAACTGTGTCATTGATAATTTCAACTGAATCGTAGGTCGCACAGCTCCCATTAGCCACTGTCCACAAGAATTTATAAGTGCCCGGAATAAGTCCGTTGATCTCAGTTAGCCTGTTGGCAGGATTGACAATATTGGCAATATTGGGTGTAGTTCCAATTTGAGACCAGCTTCCTGTTCCGGAAGCAGGGGCAGCTGCATTCATAAATACTGAAGTCTGATTACATACCAGTTGATCATCACCAGCATCGGCAAAATCCGGCAGCGCGTTGATAATTACCTGTACCTGATCGGAACTCGGTAAACAAACAGTTCCATTGGTAATTGTCCAGGCAAATACATAGGTCCCGATGGTAACTCCAAGTACATTCGTTGTTGGATTCGTCGGAGCTGAAAAACTAACCGGTGTTGGTCCGCTTATCTGAGACCACAATCCGGTTCCGACAGTTGGGGTATTCCCTGTTAAGGTAACCGTTTCAAATTCACATAAACTTTGATCTCCGCCTGCATTGGCTGTAGTTGGATTTTCCCAGAGTACCACGCTGACAGTATCTCTTGATTCGCATGGTCCAAGAACAGATACCCATTCAAATGTATGTGTTCCGTATGCCATACCTGTTATGGTTGTTGTCGGGCTATTGGGTGATGTAATGCTTGGCGTATTCGGACCACTAATCCGATACCACGTCCCAACACCACTTATAATAGTATTCCCTGCCATGGTTACAGAACTAACACCGCATAAGGCCTGATCCGGTCCGGCATTGGTGGTGGTTGGAGCAGGGAAAACAGTTACATCCACTGAATCCCGAAGTGGAGGGCAAGTCCCATTCGAAATGGTCCAATAAAATTTATAAGTTCCTGTAATTAATCCGGAAATACCGGTAACAGGGTTGTTTGGATTATTAATTGAAGGCGTATTCGGGCCGCTGGCTAAAGTCCAGATACCTACACCGTTTGTCGGGGCATTTGCGGTAAGCGTGGTTGTATTTCCGCAGCTTACAAGTATATCTGCACCGGCATTGGGGGTTGTCGGAGGTGCATAATTATCAACCCGGACCTGATCACTCTCAGAACAGATTCCATTGTTTACTGTCCATAAGAAGAAATAAACACCGGGGCTAGCAGGTGTATAAATGGCGTTGGGTGTGTTGGCATTTGGGACAAAACTTCCGCCACCAGGTCCTACAAGAACAGACCATGTACCCGTTCCAACTGCAGGTGTACTGCCGTTCAGGAAAATCGTATCCTGGTTGCAATACTCAATGTCAACTCCGGCATTGGGCAGAGTCCCGCCAAAAGTGATAGTCACACTTACATCATCAGAACTTGTACAACCGGGTACTGAAATGGTATATCGGAAATTATATATCCCGGGATTGGTTAATCCTGTAATGTTGATGGCATTGTTTCCGACAGGTGTTAATAATGGGGTTACCGGACCTCCAAGGAACGACCATGTTCCGGTTGATCCCGGATTCCCGGTCAAAGTAGCACTGTTCCCTTCGCAGAATGTTTGATCAGGCCCGGCATTTGCCAGCGGGGTAACAGTTATGTCAATCTGATCGGAACTCGTTGGGCAAAATGGCCCGGATGTAATCGACCAAACCAGATGATAAACACCAAATTGGAGATTTGAAATAGTCGAAGTTGGTGAGTTTATATTGGAAAAGGTAGGCGTACTCGGGTTGATACCGGTCAAAGACCAAACTCCTGTACCTACAGCGGGTGTGTTGGCATATAATACCATACTGGTGTTGCCACACAGAGTTGAATCTTTTCCGGCTACAGATGGAGTGGGAGGGGTTTGTACGATAAGTCTGACAGTATCATAATTTGAAGAACATATACCACTATTTATAGTCCACCTGAAATAGTAAACTCCGTCGGATAAATTTGTTACCTGACTTGTAGGAGAATTCGGGCTGACAATAATTGCCCCTCCGGGACCAAGTTGCTGAGTCCATGTTCCTGTTCCGACAAGAGGGGTGTTTCCCTGAAGCGTATAAGTGTTGGCGCACACAATATCATTCGGTCCGGCCTCAGCGATAGTGGCAGATGGCTGAATTACAACATTCATTGTATCCCGCGTAACCACACAACCGTTCAATTCGTTGACCCATTCAAAAGAATAATCTCCGTCTGTCATTCCTGTTACTTGCGTATTATACAATGTCGCATCAACGATTGTAACAGATGGCCCGCTGAGTTGAGTCCATAATCCCGTTCCGGGAGTAGGATCATTACCAGCCATGGTTATGATTGTTGTTCCTGAAGTTAAACACAAGTCTGGTCCTGCACTCGATGGAGCTGGTCCCGGGAGATTGAGTGTTGTGACATACATTGTATCTACGGCAGTATCGCAGGCATTTAGTGCTGTCCAGATAAACATATATGTGAGGTTCGCCCCCAATCCGTCTACAGTTGTATTCGGATCTGTTTCATCTGCAAAAACAACACCAATACTGGGATCTACTGTCCAGTATCCGCTTTCACTGGGAAGCAGATCAGCTGCATCCAATTGAATTGGCGTAGCATAACATGCATCCGTAATATCCGGACCGGCATCTGTTACAACAGTTGCGTTTCCAACATAAACAGTCACATCATCCTCATCAATATTACAACTCGATCCACCGGATATCGTCCATCGGAAAGTAAATTGTCCGAATGTTACCGGGAATATAACCATGCTTGTATCAACTGTTGGTTGTACAATGACTGGTGTACCGGGCCCACTCACGAATGACCAGGTGCCGGTGCCAACAAACAATGGTGTGTTTCCGGCAAGTCGGGTCTGGAAAATATTACATTGCAAGATCTGATCGGTACCTGCATTGGCTGCAGTGGGTGTGCGGGAAACCGTTACACTTACCTCGTCAAAAGCAACACTACAAGGTCCCGAACCATTGTTTGTCAAAGTTCTGAGCCTTATTATATATGTTCCGTTCATGGTAAGTCCGGGGATAACAATCGGATTGCCTCCTGCTGCATTATATGCAGTTGGTATGACAGGAAAAGCAGCCGTTGTCGGCCCGCTTACAATTTGCCATTCCGTTGCATTCCCTCCTGATGTTGTATATGTAATTCGCGCAATAGTGGAATCACATAATAAAAACAAATCAGCACCCGCATTAACAGTTGGCCCTACAGTATAGGTTACTGTCATGGCATCACCGTCGGTACAACCTGTAATAGAATTGGTTATAGTGTAGGTGAAGGTATATGAAGTGCCTGGTGTCAGATTACTGACAGATGTAATGGGGCTGGCTGGATTCGCAATGATTGGCCCTGCAGGAAGAACTGTCCAGGACACAACTTCGTTCACATAGGTAGGGTTATTCCCGATCAATGTTGTTGTTGTACGGGTATCACAAAATACCTGATCCGCGCCCGCACTTGCAGTACTGTTGCCTCCAACCGGGGCGGGTACATTGATTGTGACAAGGTCAGTGCCACTTGCACAGGGACCGGTAACAGTCCAACGGAAAACATAACTTCCTTCAATCAGCAGTCCAACAGAGGTTCCTGCCGAAGTTGGTGTTGTAATTGTCGGAACGTTCGGGCCACTGACAAAAGTCCATAAACCGGATTGTCCATTCAGACCACATCCTCCACCGCTTCCGGCAAGTGTTGCCGATGTTGAAACAAAAAAGCAGTTTCCGAGGGTTTGATCCGGACCGGCACTTACAGTTGGATTTCCACCGTAATTTGTTACATAAACAGTGTCAGTCGAGGCACATCCTGCCGGACTGCTTATCGTCCATACCAGGGCAGCAACACCGCAACCTGTATTCGATAATACGACATTGCTAGTAGGGCTTGAAGGCGTTGTTACAGAAACACCATGGCCACCTCCGATTACTGTCCAGGATCCGGTTTCACCGCCTCCTGCTGCATTTGCCGCCAAACTGAAAGTTCCGGGGCAACTTGCAAAATCTGTTCCTGCATCAGCCTGGGTGAGCGGACGAACAGTAACACTTACAGGGTCGAAAATCCTGATTCTGTCGGCACAAGTCGCACGCAAACGGAATGTATAGGTTTGGCCGGGAACATAGCCGGTAACATTGGTAACCAGAGAATTCGGATTAACAATGGTCACTGCCGGTCCTCCGGTTTGTTGCCAGAAAATGGGCGCACCCGGACGGAATAATCCGGCACGGTTTCCATAAAGTGTCATTTGTTCGTTCGGACAAATGGTCTGGTCAACACCTGCGTTTACAGAGCAATTCTGTGCTGTTGTTTCAGTAGTAATTGCCATTACAGCGATGAATGCTGCAAGTGAAATAAGAATACTGAATGTTCTGCCAAAAATGGAATTAGCAGAAACATGATTGCGTAAATCGTGTTTCATGGTGTAATTAAATTTATAGTTTTTGTTTGTTTTTTCAGAGAGAGGGAGCAAGCCCATGCAGTAACTTGTCGCTACTGCCAATAATTTTGAAGGGGATATTGGCTTGCCTTTATTCAAATTGTTAACCAAAATGTGCTTGAAATACCAGTAAAATCAGGTATTTTCGATTTGTTAACAAAATTAGCTTCAGGATTCTCCTAATACAAATATATACGTGCTTAAATGTTAACAACTTGCACGATTTTATTGACACCAATTATTGGCTTAGCGGGTGATTTGTGAGAAGTTTTCTGGTTTTAATATTGACGAGAAATCTATAATATCAATAAAATAAGATGTTTCAGCTCATTAAAAACTAGGATGTTTTTAATAGTTTTTGATTGTCAGTTTGTCATGAAGACACCGGAGTTTACTTTTGGGAAGGATTCCAATTCCTGAAAACGCAATTACTCCTCATCAACACGGGTACCTTTTCCATAATCAATCTCTTCTGCAGGCTTCCCGTCTTCGGTATAGAATTTCCAGACTCCGGTACGAAGATCGTTTTTATAGGTGCCCTCATACCTTTTGTTCCCATTTTCAAAATAGGTGATCCGGATTCCTTCACTTTTCCCGTTTTTAAAATAACCCTCACTCCAGATCTTCCCGGATTCATAATAGTAAATCCATCGGCCATCCCGCTCATTTTTTTTATATTCACCTTCCATCCGTTTCTGTTTATTCGGATAAAAACTTTCCTCTTTGACCAGCTCACGCTGCTCTCCGGCGGATTTGTAATACTTTACGATCTGAGGTGACTTGTCGGGATAGGTACTTTCAACAACACGTTCGGTTTTTGTAGAACATCCTGTAATAACTGCAATAATGGCTATAAAGACAGTGATATATTTTTGAATCATAATACTTTGAATGTTAACCGTTCTCCTGCATGGATAGGGTGTAAATGTCCATTTTCATAAATTAACGACCCATTGACAAATGTATGGGTTACTGAAGATTTAAAACGATACCCGTCAAAAGGGGACCAGCCGCATTTATAGCGGATATTTTCGTCTGAAACAGTCCAGTGGGCATTCAGGTCAACTACACACAGATCGGCTTTGTAGCCTTCTCTGATAAAGCCTCGTTGCTCTATTCTAAACAGACGGGCAGGTTTGTGGCACATTTTATCTGCTATTTGTTCAAGACTAATCTTTCCCTGATGGAAAAACTCAAGCATTACCGGAAGAGAATGTTGTACAAGAGGACCTCCGCTGGGGGCTTTAAAATATCCTTTGCTTTTTTCCTCAATTGTGTGTGGTGCATGGTCTGTGGCAACAATGTCAATACGGTCATCAAGCATGGCTGTAAATAAGGCCTGGCGATCCTGTTCTGTTTTTATGGATGGATTCCACTTGATGTACTGTTGTTTTGCTTCATAATCTTTATCAGAAAACCACAGATGGTGTACGCATACTTCCGAGGTTATCTGTTTTTGTTCCAGCGGGATATCGTTTCTGAAAAGATTGAGTTCTTTTTCTGTACTGATATGCAGAATATGAATACGCGCTCCGAATTTGGCTGCAAGTTCTGCGGCATAGGAAGATGACCTGTAACATGCTTCAGCACTCCGGATCAGTGGATGATAACGATAGGGGATATCTTCCCCGTACATTTTTTTAAACCGGGAGATATTGTTGGTAATGATATCTTCATCTTCACAATGAAGAGCGATTAACATATGTTTGAGGGAAAAAATCTGTTCAAGGCTTTCTTTGCGATCAACCAACATGTTTCCCGTGCTGGAACCCATAAAAAGTTTAATGCCACAAATTTTGGCAGGATCAGCTTTAAGAAGTTCTTCAATATTGGAATTTGAAGCGCCAAGGAAAAATGAGTAATTCGTATAAGACTTTTCCTGTGCCAGGTCATATTTTTGTTCCAGCAGGTTCAGGCTTACCGCGTTGGGCACAGTATTGGGCATTTCCATAAATGAAGTAATACCTCCTGCAGCAGCTGCAGCACTTTCTGAATGAATATCCCCTTTATGTGTAAGCCCGGGTTCACGAAAATGAACCTGATCATCGATTATGCCGGGAAACAGGTAGTTACCCTTCAGGTCAATCTGTTCAGCATTTTGAAACAGTTCGGCATTAAATAATTTTTCATCACTTATTTTTCGGACTCCTGCAATGATCCCATCCGAAATGATCAGTTCTGCCTCATAAATTTCGCCTTCATTAACAACCTTGCAATTTCGTAGGTGATATTTCATGGGTTGGAAGATCAGCTTAAAATCAGTATTTTCTTACAAAACTTTTTAACTTCATACT
>CAYLTH010000018.1:11519-18942 GCA_964386485.1 uncultured Bacteroidales bacterium
TGCGAAAAATCAGCATCCATTTCAAAAATATATTCATAGCCGCGGTTCAGCGACCAATGAAATCCATGAATATAAGCTGTTCCCAGGCCGAGTTTCCCCTTTCGTTCTTCAATAAACAAACGATCCGGAAATTCCTTAATCAATGACTTGACAATTGCAGCAGTACCATCAGGAGAATTGTCTTCAACTATCAGTAAATCAAATGATTTAGGCAAAGAGAATACTTTACGTATCATCTTTTCGATGTTCTCTTTTTCGTTATATGTTGGTATTATTACGACGCTATCGTTCACAAATTCAGATTTTATGGGCGAAATTAGTAATTTTATTGAATGAAATCAGCACATTGATGTCTGCTTAACGACATTTATATGAAATTTCGTTAAAGAAATACCTCCGGCCGTTTTTTAACGTATTTTTGTATCCCTTATTTTGCAAAAACCTAATCCTTATAAAATGAAAAAAACCTACTTTTTACTTTTCCTCCTGTTCGGACTAATTGGCCTGGGCAGCGCACAAACTGTGATTTTTTCGAGTGACTTCGAAACATGGTCAGGCAATTACCCCGACGGATGGGGCGGTGCCAAAAACCAGATTGAGGCAGATAGCTGTCTTCCTTATACTACAAGCGTACATGGTGGAGTTCAGGCATGTCAGCTTATAAACAAGGAAGCCACACATCGCCGCTTTACCACAACACCATTAGCCGTTACCAACGGAGAAACATATATCGTTACCTTCTGGGTGAGAGGTCATGGTCGTATCCGTACCAGTATGTTTGATGAACGCCCAACCGGCAGTGGATATGCAACCTACAATGCATACATTGATGTAAATTCAACTACCTGGACAGAACAATCACAGACCATCGTTTGTGCCAATTCTTCTGCAATCGGTGAGTTTATTATTTCTACTCAGCTAACCTTCGCTGATCTGGATAATCTGCAGATCGACGATGTGACTGTTTCAACTCTTTCTGGCGGAGGTCCAATGTTGTCAATTACTGCTCCTACAAATAATGGTACAGTTTACACTGCAAGTCCTACGATTAGCTTCCTTTCTTCAAATTTTGTTATCGGAAACCCGGGTACCGGAATTGACGGACATATCCATTATACCGTTGACGGGGGAGCAGCAGTCATGTATTATACAACTGCACCTATTCCTCTGAGTGGTTTAACGGATGGTGCACATCAGGTAATTTTACAATTGGTTGACAATTCTCATACTGCCCTTAACCCGCCGGTTGCAGATACTGTTAATTTTACAGTTAATACAGCAGGTCCTTCTGTAACCTCCATCTATGATATTCAATATACCACTGATCCTGCAGGGAATTCTCCTTTAATGGATCAGACTGTTACTACAGCCGGCGTTGTTACCGGTTTTCATGCCAGTGGATATTTCCTGCAATCCGGTTTTGGTCAATGGAATGGTATCTATGTATACGATAACCAACATCCTGTTACGGTTGGTGACAGCGTCATTGTTAGCGGAACTGTTAAAGAATATTTCAACCTGACTGAAATCGGTTCGGTAACCAATTTCGTTTTGGCTACTTCCGGTAATGCTCTACCGGCACCTGTTGTAATCAATTGCCAGTCCTTGAATTCAGAACCTTTTGAAGGCGTACTTTCGAAGGTAATGAATGTACAATGTGTTAATCCAAATGCCGGGTTTGGTATGTGGAAAATTGAGGATGCCTCGGATACTGCAAAAGTTCATAACCTGTTGTTTGCTTATACTCCTGTTTTGAATACTTATTATAACATAACCGGTCCGATCCATTATACATTCAATGAATACAGAATCGAACCCAGAAATGCTGCCGATGTTCAGGTTGTAACCGGTATCAATGATCCTGAAAATAACAGTCAGGTAAGTATATATCCTAACCCGGTTCTAGATATTTTAAATATTAAATCGGACAAAGTGATGTCAAATGTAAACGTATACGATGTTATTGGTAAAACAGTATTTACAGCGCTTGTAAATAATTCGATATATTCGATACAAACTGAAAAATTTGTCGCTGGAACCTATCTTTTGGAAATGGTTTACACCGATGGAAAAATCTACTCAACAAGGTTTGTAAAATAGATTTATTTATTTCTATAAAAAAAAGAGGACACAATTTTGTGCCCTCTTTTTTTTATGATTAAGAGACGCACGACCGTGCGTCTCTACAACGATTTGTCTCGTCACTCGTCACTCGTCACTCGTCACTGTTTCTCCTTCACCAAAAACACATACACCGGAAAATGATCGCTGTATCCTCCGATATAGGCTCCGGCAGCAAAAGTTCTGAAAGGATATCCTTTATATTGTCCTTCTTTTGTAATCAGGAAAGGTTTGTTACAAATCATGGTTTTGAATAGTTTAAAAGTCGACCGGTCTTTTCCGAGTAGTGATTTACTCATGATAATCTGATCAAAAAGGTTCCATGAATCCCGGTAAGCAAGTGAGCCAATTCCATCTTTATAGAGTGGGTACATGGGGTTATACAGCGTACTTCCATTGATCTTCTTTTCATCACCTTTCGCATCCAGATGGATATAAACACTCGGATCAACAGGATCATCATTCAGGTCGCCCATGACAAAAATTTTGGCATCTTTATCAATAGCAAAAAGAGAATCAGCAATATGACGGCTTAGTTTACCTGCTTCATTACGAAATTCAGGACCTGCACGACGTGAAGGCCAGTGATTCACAATCACATGGATTTTTTCGCCATCAAGTAGTCCTGAAACAACCAACTGGTCTCTGCTTTTGAAATCCGGAATTCCCGGCATCAGCAAACGATGTGAATTGGTGTGAAGTACAGTAAAGTCTTTCTTTTTGTACAATAAACCTACATCTACACCACGCGCATCAGGGGAGTTGAAATGGACGATATCGTAACCACTGTTCACCAGAGCGGGTGTATTAATCAGATCAACTAAAACCGATTTGTTTTCAATTTCGGAAACACCCAGAATGGTTGGTCCGCCTTTCATGTATTCGTCACCTATCTGAGAAATTACATTGGCCATATTTCCCAGTTTTTCCATATAGCGGGAGGGAGTCCACTGGTTAATTCCGGCCGGAAGAAATTCAGAATCATCGGTCGCAGGATCATCAATGGTGTCAAATAAGTTTTCAAGATTGTAAAAAGCCACGCAGGCCATTTTGTATGATTTATTCTGTCCAAAACTGTTTTGGAGTCCTGTTAACAGGAATAATACTGTCAGAATCAGCATGTTCAGCTGATAATAGCGTCGATTCGGATTAGAAGTTTGCATGATTTGGTTATTAAGGGGGCAAAGTTAGTTTTTATTCATTGTTAATTCATCCTAAATTAGGTGGCAAAAAAGTACAGACAGGCCATTAATTTTTGTTCCTTTGCAAGGCAATTCATCTGGAATGAATGCTACATGAAATTTATCGTATGAAGAAACTAGTCTTTGCCTTACTGAGTGTTTTACTGATAACCTCTTTGTCGGCGCAAAATTTTAAAATCAGTGGCCGGATTCTGAATCCGGCTGATCAATCCGGTTATTCCGGCGTGAGTGTCAAATTGGATCAGATCCAGACCACAACCAATGATGACGGGCAATTCCAGTTTAGTAATGTTAAGCCTGGAAGTTATACGATCATCATTTCAAAACCGGATTATGAGGAAAAAGTAATTCCGGTTAATGTTGAGAATAAGGATGTCGTAATCCCTGATGTTACACTGAAGACGCTACAGGAAGTACAGCGATCCGAATCCGGTATTGCAGAAGTGAGTCTGAATATCAATGATGCCGACGATGAAACCAAAGGTCAAAATGTTTCGGGTTTGTTACAATCCGTGAATGATCCTTTCATTTCAACAGCAGCCTATACTTTCGGACCATTGTATTTCAGACTGCGGGGTTATGATTCAGAAAATCAAACTGTTTACATGAGTGGTGCTCCTGTAAATGATCCTGAAAACGGACGTGCCTCCTGGTCTGAGTGGGGTGGATTGAATGACGTTACGCGTTCCCGCGAATTTGCGGATGGTATTCAGCCTGCAGCTTTTAGTTTTGGCAGCCTTGGAGGAACCTATAATATTATTACCCGTGCCTCCCTGCAGAGGAAGCAAAATAAACTAACCTATTCTTTTTCAAATCGTGCCTACCACCATCGCCTGATGTTTACTGCTTCATCCGGAATGATGAAAAACGGATTTGCTTATACCATAAGCCTTTCCCGCAGATGGTCACAGGAAGGCTATGTGGATGGTACTTTTTATGATGCCAATGCCTGGTTTGTCGGACTGGAAAAGAAATTTAACGGCAGACATACCCTGGCCTTTACTGCCTACAGTGCACCAACACGCCGCGGTCAACAGGGCGGTTCTGTTCAGGAAGCTTATGACCTGACAGGTTCCAACTATTACAATCCATATTGGGGATACCAGGATGGAGAAAAACGAAATGCCCGGGTTAAGAAATTCAATGAGCCGATGTTTATTCTGAATCATTACTGGACACTCCGTGAGAAAACAAAACTAACAACCACGGCTGCTTTTTCGACAGGACGCAATGGTACCACTGCCTTAAACTGGTATAATGCTTCTGATCCCCGGCCTGATTATTACCGGTATTTACCCAGTTACCAACTCGATCCTGTTGTTGCCGGTCTCATTACATCAAACTGGCAAAATGGCACCAACACCAGCCAGATCGACTGGAATAAACTTTATCAGGTAAATTATCTTTCCAATATGGAAGGGAAACAAGCCCGGTATATTCTCGAAGAAAATCGCTATGATCATAATGAGATCTACCTGACTTCCCGCATTAACCATGAATTAAATGATCACATCAAATTAAGTGGTGGTATCGAATTCACAAAATACAACGGATTCCGGTTTAAGGAACTGAATGATTTGCTTGGAGGTAACTATTGGGTTGATATTGATCAGTTTGCAGAACGTGATTTTGACGGAGATACTGCAATTCTTCAGAATGACCTTGACAATCCCAACAAGGTTATAAAAGTTGGCGACCGTTTTGGTTACGATTATGTACTACACAGAAACAATGCTCAGGCCTGGGGTGTTTCTGAATTCAGCTATAACCGGATTAATTTTTACATGGGAGCACAATTCAGCTATACTCAGTTCTGGAGAGAAGGGAAAATGAGAAACGGACGTTTTCCTGAAAATTCATATGGAGATTCTGAAAAACACAACTTCAGTGATCCCGCTGTTAAAGGTGGATTTACCTACAAAGTCAGTGGACGTCAGTACTTCACTGCGAATGTTGCGTACATGAGCAGAGCACCGTATATGCGCAACGTATTTATTTCACCCCGTACCAGCGATCGCGTTGTACCGGATTTAACCAGTGAGAAGATTTTCAGTGTTGATGCAAGTTATGTTCTCCGGTATCCACGATTGAATGCCCGCATAACAGCATATCATACAACTTTTACAGACCAGAGTGAGATTAGTTCGTTTTACCATGATGATTATCTGACTTTTGTCAATCAGTCGATGTATCATATTAATAAAGTTCATCAGGGAATTGAATTTGGTACCGAGGTAAAAGCAACATCTGCTCTTAGTGTTATTGCCGTTGCTGCCCTTGGAAACTTCCGCTATACTAATCGTCCGGATGCAACCATTTCATTTGACAACGGTTCTAAACCGGATACCAATGAAGTAATTTACTGCAAGAATTTTTATGTCCCCGGTACTCCGCAAACAGCCACTTCTTTGGGATTGAAATATTTTAAAAACTTTTGGTTCGGGAATCTGAATGTTAATTATTTTGACCAGATTTACCTTGATTTCAATGCTGAAAGAAGAACATCCTATGCCATTGCCAATTTAGGACCTGGTGATCCGCTTATCAGTGAAATTACCAAACAGGAAAAACTCAACAAAGGTTTTACTGTAGATGTTTCCGTCGGAAAATCCTGGAAGATCAATAAGTACTATTTAAACCTGAATTTTAGCATCAGCAATCTGTTTGATAATCAGGAACTTATTACAGGAGGATATGAGCAATCACGCTTTGATTTTGAAACAAAAGATTTGAGCAAATTTCCGCCCAAATACTATTATGCATTTGGACGGACCTACTTCCTCAATATTGGTTTGAGAATATAAGGAATACCTTGCCCGGATTTGAATTAGAAATTTTAATAATTGAATACATAAAAAAAACAATACAATGAAAGTACTTTCTTTAGCACGCATCGCTTTTCTATTCCTCAGCCTTGGAGCTGTGATGAGTTCCTGTGTAAAAGGCGATTTTGACGAACCCCCCATCAATATTCCGTATGTGGATTTTGAGTCGAATACCACAATTGACTCCCTGAAAATAAAATATCCGGGAGTATTGGCAGAAATTACAGAAGATATTATTATCCAGGGTATTATCACTGCTACAGATGAAAGTGGTAATTTTTACAAAACACTGGAGATTCAGGATAATTCAGCCGGAATCGAATTGAAACTTGATAAAACCAGTCTTTATACCGAGTATAAACTTGGACAACGTTTGTACATCAAATGCAAGGGCTTGTATATTGGTCAGTATGGCGGAATGACTCAATTGGGTTATCTGTATAACGGCGCCATTGGTCGTTTACCGGAAGTTTACTTTGCTGCTCATCTTTTTAAAGACAGTCTGCCCGGTACACCTCCTGCACCGGCTAATCTTACAATTCCACAACTCAGCCCCAAATATCTGAGTTCACTGGTTCAGCTCGAAGGAATTCATTTCGAAAGCCCGGGTCAGGCAATTGCCAATCAGGTTGATGACTATACACATCACAATATTATTGATGATCTGGGTAACAGCATTATTCTTCGTACCAGTAAATATGCCAATTTTGCCGGTTCTGTTTTGCCTGCAGGTAAAGGAAATCTGGTAGGAATTCTGAGTGTATTTAATGGCGATTATCAGTTCTATATCCGGGATATGAAGGACTTTGTTGCATTTGATACCACGATCGGTTTTCAGCAGAATATTATTGAAGAAAATTTTGATGCAGATCCTGCAGGATGGGTGAAATACAGTGTTGCCAGTAATAAAGACTGGTACTGGAGTTCAACATACTCAGCCATGGTTGCCAATGGTTTTGGCGGCGATGTTGCTTCGGATGACTGGTTGGTTTCACCTGCTATCAATCTTAACGGAGTGCAAGATCCTGTTTTCTCATTCCGTGCCTGGACTAAATTTACGGATGCGGGTATGCCGAATCCAATGGAAATTTTAATTTCAACTGACTACAGTGGTTCTGGTAATCCTGCAACTGCAACCTGGACCCCGCTCACCTGTACATTACCAGCGGCAGGCAGTGCATCATGGACTGGCAGCGGTGATATTGATTTATCGGCTTATACCCAACCGGTTTATATCGGGTATCATTACCGTACTTCAGGAACCGGAAGCGGCAC
>CAYLTH010000018.1:19042-37331 GCA_964386485.1 uncultured Bacteroidales bacterium
TGCGTCTCTACAACAACGATTTTTTTTGTTATTCAGAACCCGAAACCTGCCTTAGAACCTCGAGTGCCTGTAAGGCGGTTTTGATATTGGCAAAGGTCAGGCTGAGTTTGTCCCCGTTTTCACGCATTTTGCAGGACTGTGCGTGGGTTTTAACGTATTCAAGAACTTTGGTAAACTCTTCGGTTTCATAATATGATGATTCCGGGTTACTCACAAAGTAAGCCGTGAGTTGCTGTTTCTTTAGGATAAGTTTTTCGATTCCCGATTTTTTTGCCAGTCTGCGTAAGCGGAGCGTATCGAATAAAGCAATGGTTTGTTTGGGCAAAGGACCAAAGCGGTCGAGCAGTTGTTCCTGGAATTTTTGCAGGAGATCCTCTGTTTCACAGTTATCGAGTTCTTTGTAAAGGTAAATGCGCTCACTTGAATTGGAAACATATTCGTCGGGAATCAGGATCTCAAGATCGGTTTCAATTACACAATCGCGGACATAGCTTTGTTCGGCAAATTCTTTAAAGACTGCCTTGAATTCATTTTGTTTGAGTTCGGTAATGGCTTCGTCGAGGATTTTCTGATACATTTCGAATCCGATATCGGAAATAAACCCGCTTTGTTCAGCACCCAGAATATTCCCGGCTCCGCGAATATCGAGGTCGCGCATGGCTATATTAAAACCGCTGCCCAGTTCGCTGAATTCTTCGATGGCCCGGAGTCTCTTTCTGGCTTCTTCGGTGAGTACCGACATGGGAGGAGCCAAAAGATAGCAGAATGCTTTTTTGTTTGAACGTCCGACCCGGCCGCGGAGCTGATGCAGATCACTTAAACCGTAATGGTGGGCTTCATTAATAAATATAGTATTCACATTCGGAATGTCGAGTCCGCTTTCAACGATGGTGGTTGCCACCAGAACATCGAATTCACCCTCGATAAAACCCAGCATGATTTCCTCCAGTTTACCACCATCCATCTGGCCATGGGCAGTCACTACACGGGAATCAGGCAGATACTTCTGTATCATTCCGGCTACTTCCTGGATATTTTGGATACGATTGTGGATGAAGAAAACCTGGCCACCCCGTGAAATTTCATAATGGATGGCGTCCCGGATAATTTCTTCATTGAAGGCATGCAGTTCGGTTTGGATCGGATGCCGGTTGGGTGGTGGGGTATTGATAACACTCAGGTCGCGGGCACCCATCATCGAAAACTGGAGTGTTCGCGGAATTGGGGTTGCCGTGAGCGTTAAAGTATCAACATTTACTTTGATTTGTTTGAGTTTTTCTTTTGCAGCGACACCGAATTTTTGTTCTTCATCAATGACCATCAACCCCAGATCCTTAAATTTAATATCTTTACTTAACAAGCGGTGGGTGCCGATAATGATATCGGTTTTCCCGTCTTCCAGATCTTTTAGGGCCTGACTGATGGCTTTACTGCTGCGGAAACGGTTTAGATAATCCACTTTACAGGGAAATTGTTTCAACCTTTCGCTAAAAGTTTTGTAATGTTGTAGCGCGAGAATGGTTGTTGGAACCAATACGGCTACCTGTTTGGAGTCGGTCACGGCTTTGAAAGCCGCACGAATTGCAACTTCCGTTTTTCCAAAGCCAACATCTCCGCATATCAGCCGGTCCATGGGCCAGGCTGCCTCCATATCCTGTTTTACATCAAGTGTGGATTTGAGCTGATCCGGAGTATCCTCGAAAATAAAACTGGCCTCCAGTTCCAACTGCAAATAAGTGTCGGGTGCATAACTGAATCCTTTGGCGGTTCTGCGTTGAGCATATAAACGGATAAGGTCTTTAGCGATATCCTTGACCTTTTTCTTGGTGCTTTCCTTTAATTTATTCCAGACACCCGAACCCAGACGGCTCATTGTCGGAGTCGCTCCGTCTTTACCGGTATATCGGGCGATACGGTGCAGCGAGTGGATATTTACATAAAGGATATCTTCATTTTTATAAATAATCCGAAGTGCCTCCTGAATCTGCCCGTTGTTTTCGATTTTTTCAAGTCCGTCGAACCGTCCGATTCCATGATCAATATGACTCACATAATCTCCCGGTTTGAGTCCGTACAATTCTTTAATGGTAAGAGATTCGCGGGCGGTATAGCCTTCACGCAGGTGATACCGGTGGTAACGCTCAAAAATCTGATGGTCGGTAAAGCAGGCGATGCGAAGATCCTGATCAACAAAGCCTTCATGCAGGGTAAACTGCAGGGTTTTATAGAAATCCGGATTTTCTTTTTCTGCCTTTGTCAGGATATCATCAAAAATTTTGTGAATCCGTTCTTCCTGTTTAGTATTGTCAGCTAATATAAAATTTTGATATCCATCAAGATACAAATCTTCAAGCTTATTTTTTAATAATTCGAAATTCTTATTAAAAGGGGGCTGGGGAGCTGTATTAAAGGAGATTTGCGTTGCATTTTTTGTAGTACTGAGTCTCCCAAATTCAATTAAAGGCCAATTGAGTGCAGTTTTTAAAAATTCGTCCCGGTGCAGGAAAAGATCTTCCGGTTTTGTGCGTGCAATGGTGGACTGTAATTTGTCATACACTTCAGAAACTTTTATAAATTCCTGTTCAATGCGTTCGGCCGTGTAGTTCAGATCATTGAACCAGAAGAGCGACCCGGGAGGAAACAAACTGAGTACAGGCATCCGTTTCTGGTCTCCGGCCAGGGCATGAATATTCGGGAGGATGCTTATTTTTTGTAAAGTGCTTTTGGAAAGCTGAGTGGAGGGGTCAAAGCGGCGGATCGATTCAACGGCATCCCCGTCGAAAACAATGCGATATGGAAACTCGTCTGCATAGGAGAAAACATCCACTAATCCGCCGCGGATCGAAAACTGTCCCGGTTCTATAACAAAATCGGTGCGTTCAAATTCATAAGCAGTAAAAACATCCGTCAGGAAATCCATACCGCAATTTTCTCCGACATTCAGATCAAGTTTGTTTTTGTCAAGATAAATCTGACCGACCACTTTTTCGCATAAAGCTTCCGGGTAGGAAACTACAGTAATGGGTTTATTATTTCCGAGCCGGCTAATGACTTCGGTCCGGCTGAGCACATTTGCGTTATCAACCTGCTCCGGATCATAAGGCCTTTTATAGCTGGATGGATAGAATAGAAATTGTTTTTCAGGGTAGGGGAGTTCGAGTTCACCAAAGATTCTCTCCAGATCATTGTAAAAGAAAGCGGCTGTTTCTTTATCCTGAAGGACAATAAGGTGATGGCGTGCTTTGGCACGTATAACGGGTGCGAGAACAAGAGAAGTAGCGGAGCCACTGAGACCTGACAGGTGTATTCTGCAGTTTTTTTGTTCAGACTGACTCAGGATTTGTGCAATACGGGAGTCATGGTCATACAAGTGCAATATGTCCATGAAAATGATTTATTTTCCGCCCGGGATTTCGCAGAAGTTTTTAGAGAGACGCTCCATAAAATACTCAGCTTTATCGACCATAGATTTGCTGCCGCAGAATAGCGGGGAGCGTTGATGAATGGTATATGGCTGGATATCAAGAATGCGTTTGAATCCGTCGGATGCTTTTCCTCCAGCCTGTTCAGCGAGGAAGGCACTGGGGATACATTCGTACAACAGACGCAGTTTGCCGGTGGGTTGCTTTAAGGTACCCGGATAAATATAGATTCCTCCCCGGATGAGATTCCTGTGAAAATCAGCAACCAATGAACCGATGTAGCGGGTTGAATAGGGGCGATTCGTTTTTTTGTCATCTTCCTGGCAATAGCTGATGTATTCCTTAACACCTTCGGGGAAATACATATAATTAGCCTCGTTGATGGAATACATACTTCCTGTATCAGGTATTATCATTTTTGGATGGGAGAGCAGGAATAATCCAACAGAAGGATCGTACGTAAAACCATTTACGCCGCTACCTGTTGAAAAGACCATCATGGTAGATGAACCATAAATAACATAGCCGGCAGCAACCAGATTTGTGCCAACCTGGAGGAGATCCTGTTCATTGGCAGGCTGACCGGGTTCTGAATATCGTTTGTAGATTGCAAACACGGTACCGATGGAAACATTGACTTCGATGTTGGAGCTTCCGTCGAGCGGATCAATGGCTACAACATATTTGCTTTTATTGGAGATTTCATTGTCAAAAATAATCGGATCATCTTCTTCCTCAGAAACAACAGCTGCACAGGCACCCCCATAACGTAATGCATTCAGAAACTGTTCATTGGCAAATACGTCGAGTTTTTTCTGGGTTTCACCCTGAACATTTACATTTTCGGTTTCCCCCATTGTATGGCTGAGACCAGCCTTGTTTATTTCGCGGTTTACAATTTTGGCAGCGATACCGATATCGTTCAGTAAACGGGTAAATTCACCACTTGCAGAAGGATATTCTGACTGCAATTCATTGATGTGTTGTACAAGCGTGCGCATAGGTTAGGGTTTTAAGCTGCAAATATCGGAAAAATCCGTAATTTTCCGGCTTAATTTTATGATCAATGCGAGTTTTTAAATTTGGGGGTGCATCCGTAAAAGATGCCACAGGAGTTGTCAATGTTGCAAAGGTCCTTTCCTTGTATCCTGAAGAAAAGATCGTGGTTGTGATTTCAGCCATGGGTAAAATGACCAATGCTTTTGAAGGTCTGGTTCAATCCTATTTTATAAAAGACGGGGAAAAGCGAAATCATTTAAAAGCCATAAAATCGTATCATGATGCGATTCTGAAGGAATTATTTCCGGTTAAAACACATTTGGTTTATCAGGCAGTTTCAAAATTGTACAGTGATCTGGAGATTTATCTTCGATCGAAACCAGGCAGCAATTATGACTATGAATATGATCAGATAGTTTGTTATGGAGAATTATTGTCATCAGTAATATTGAGTCACTATCTCAATGAAAGAGGGATGTTTAATCGTTTGATTGCCGCCAGGGATGTAATTTTAACGGATGAAAATTTCAGGGAAGGTCGTGTATACTGGTCGGCAAGTGTACGCATGGTTAAGCAAAAATTGAAAGATTTTATAGCACAGTCTGAACCGGATGGCTGGTTCAGGGTGACTCAGGGGTTTGTCGGAAGAGCTCCAGATGGCTCACTGACAACGCTGGGCAGGGAAGGATCAGATTATACTGCGGCGATCTTCGGACATGCTCTTGATGCCAATGAAGTGGTTATCTGGAAAGATGTAGCCGGATTGTATGATGCAGATCCAAAGGTATTTCCACAGGCAAACCTGATTCCGGAGATTTCCTACCAGGAAACCATCGAGTTATCTTATTACGGTGCCAGTATTATTCATCCCAAAACAATCCAGCCACTGGAGAATAAAAAGATTCCGCTAAAAGTAAAGTCGTTCTTAAACCCACAGGAAAAGGGAACTGTGATCCATGACCAAACCTCAGAAAATAAGTTGCCATCTTCAGTAATTCAAAAATCCGGACAGATGTTACTTTCCATATCTTCCCGGGATTTTTCATTTATAGCCGAAAAGAACCTGCAGCAAATATTCAGTATTTTTGTCGATTCAGCTGTCCGGATTAATATGATGCAGATTTCAGCCATTTCATTTTCTGTTGTAATAGATGATCCTCAGTTTAAAAGGGAATTTCTTTTTGGTGAGTTGAGTTCCCAGTATAAAGTAAGATACAATGAAAATGTAAGGCTTATAACCATACGTCATCCGAAGGCAGGCCAGATTGAATCCTTAACGGGTAAGCAGGAAGCACTGATTGAACAACGCTCCCGGCATACCTATCAGGGTGTTTTTAAGGTAACTGAAATGTAAAACCGGAGAAATATTTTACTATTCTTTCGGGATTACAACCGGGAAATCGTATGCAAATTCACGGTTATGTGGTTTTTCAAGGATATTGGATAAGAAATCATTGTAAACCGGCGTAAAACGGAAGGTATTGATGTCATAATATTCTTCCGGCAATGGTCTGTTTCCGATATCACCCATATCAATTGAAGTGGTGTTGAATTCTTCGAGACCGATATAGGGCGTGATTTTTTTCATCACAGGCATTTGGCCATATTCACCACGGAGAAGAAGATCAACAACTTTATCGGCTAATGCCTGAGTCAAACGGCGGTCATAATCCCAGCATTCGCCTGAACGTGGATAATACCCGGTAATTTGTGATCGGGCATCCATTTTGAGTCGTTGTGAAATTTCGGAAGCGATATGGCCACTGATTCCACCAAAACGCGGATGACCATATTCATCCAGTTCGCTGGAAGCATAGACGACATCTACTTTGCCGGTATGTTCTTCATACCAGCGGGTTCCTTCTGATACCGGAATAATGAGCGTTTTTTTAGGGTTATTCATATACGCCTCCTTAACAGATTCGAAGAAGAACTCTTTTCGTTCTTTGGTGATTTCGAATTCCGGAATGAGTGCAATATCACCACCTCCGAAAGTGGCAGTTCCTGTTAACCATCCGGCATCACGTCCCATTACTTCGAGAACCATAATACGTGAGTGGGATTCGGCGGTTGTTTTCAGTTTTCCGGCAAATTCCATAATTGATTTTGCAGCTGATGGAAAACCCGGGCATAAAACGGCCTCAATATCTTTACCATTATAATCATGTGTCGAACGGGTCCGTAAATCATTGTCAATGGTTTTCGGGAATCCGATTACCGGGATGCCTTCCTGTTCATACAATCTTTTTGCAGCACCATTGGTATCATCACCACCAATAGTGACCAGTACATCAATTTTGTAGCGTTCCAGATTGCGTAATACCTGAGGCACACGGCTTTCCGGATTTTTTTTAGATGGGAACGGGTTCGTGCGACTGCTTCTGAGTGCAGTACCTCCATACCATCCGTCGTAGGGCTGATGACTGAGATCCAAAACATCTCCGTCGCCAAGCAGACCTTTCCAGCCCTGGCGTATACCATATACTTTAAAACCCAGCAGACTGGCCCGGTTCCGGATAGCCTCTATACTGGAGTTGATAGCCGGAGTATCTCCGCCACCACTTAAAATTGCTAAGGTTTTCCCTTTAAAAATTTTAGATTCTTTCATTTTTGTTGAGTTCATAGACCAAAAATATAAATAAGGTATTAATAAGCAAACAATTCAATAATTTTTTGTGCCAGTACCTCTGAAAGTTTTCTTTTGCTTTCGATTGTCCAACCGGCGATATGCGGGCTTAATATCGATTTATCCGACTTAAGCAGGTATTCAAGATCTGGATTTTCGGTAATATCAAGGCTTTCAAAAGAAGTCCCTTCATATTCCAGAACATCGAGAGCAGCTCCGGAAACTTTACCCGATTTTATTGCTGAAACCAGGTCAGATGTATGAACGACTTTACCACGGGAAGTGTTTATAAAAAGAATGTTTTTTTTGAATCGGTTAAAAAACAGATTATTCGCGAGGTATTGGGTTTCGGATGTCAGGGGTATATGAAGACTTACCATATCACATTCTTCAAAGAGCTGATCCATCGTGGCTTCCTGAACATACTCCGTTCCAAAGCCTGTTTTATATTTATCATAGGCCAGTAACCGGACATCAAATGATTGAAGTTTACGGGCAAAAGCAGATCCCATATTCCCAAATCCAATAATTCCCATGGTTTTTCCGGCAATTTCCATTCCACGGTTTTCTTCCCGAAGCCACAGGCCTTGTCGAACCTGTTGGTCGGCTTTGAGTAGATTATTGGTCATCGAAAGCAGCATGCCCATCGCATGTTCTGCCACGGCATTCCGGTTCCCTTCCGGTGAATTGAGGCAGATAATATTTCTTTTATTACATTCTTCCAGGTCAATATTGTCCATCCCGGCACCGATTCGCCCGATAAACTGCAGATTTTTCGCATAACCGAGTAAGGTTTTGTCTGCCGGATATTTACTCCGCATAATGAGCCCGTGAAAGTCCCCAATTTTTTGATACAGATCTTCTTGTGTAATAGTTGTTTGGATATCAGTCAGAAAGCCGGCCTGACGGAGTTTTTCCGGTAAAATATCATGGCAGGTATCAATAATCAGTATTTTTACAGCGGAAGACATGATGAATCAATCAATTGAGGCGACAAAGTTAAACAAAGCAGAAATGTATCTTCAAAAAATAAAAAGAATCATCGGGCGTTTAAGAGGTACATTTTCGTTTTCTTTGTAGCCAATAATCTGACAAACCAAATTTTGCATCGTGAAGAAATTTATTCTACTGGTTCTTTTTGTTTCTTATTCAACAATTTTCGTACAGGCTCAAAGTGGCGGACAGGGAACTTATAGTTTTCTGAATCTGGTCACTTCGCCCCGTATTGCAGCCATGGGTGGCAACACGCTGGCTGTCTGGGATCATGATCTTGCCACAGCAGCAGTAAACCCTTCTCTGATTACTCCTAAAATGTCGAATAATCTTGTTCTCAATTTTGTAGATCATTATGCTGATGTGAATTATGGTTCGGTATATTATTCGCGGACCTTTAAAAAGTATGGTAGTTTTTCGGGAGGATTACATTATATTGATTATGGTAAATTTGATGCTGCCAATACCGGAGGCGAGCTAACAGGTACATTTAAGGCCTCTGAATATGCACTTCAGCTGGGATGGGGGAGAAGCCTGGATTCCAATTTCTCAGTAGGTGCGAATTTAAAACCGGTTTTTTCCTACCTGGAAGAGGTTCGTTCCTTTGGTTTAGGTGTAGATGTTGGGGCAAGTTATCATAACGATAAAAATATGACTGTTGCTTTTCTGGCGCGCAATATAGGCCGGCAGATTACGAAAAAGGGGGGGAGCGGAGAAACTGAAGCTTATCCATTTACTATGGAAATCGGGCTTACCAAGCGGTTGAAGCATTTGCCATTCCGTTATTCCATCACGTATCATCATATCGAAAAATTTGATTTGACTTATAAAGATCCCCTGACGGATAAACCGGATATCGACCCGCTAACCAATGAACCTGTTAAGGAAGATAAAATTGGTGATTTTGCCGACAAACTGGCTCGTCATTTTATTATCGGAGGCGAGTTTCTTCCCACAAAGAATTTTTCTATCCGCATGGGTTATAATTACATGCGCCGCAAGGAAATGGGCGTTTCTACCCGGATGTCAACAGTAGGATTCTCCTGGGGATTTGGAATTCGTGTCAAACAATTTCAATTTAACTACGCCCGTTCCACCAACCACCTGGATGGCTCTCCCAATTATGTAAGTATTGCAGCAGATCTGAACAAATGGCTGCATTGATTTTTCTGTTATGAAGGTCACCATTGAACCTGCTTCAGGCTTTTGCAGCGGAGTCAGAAAGGCTGTTTCCAAAGCAGAAAAGGAACTGGAGGTCAACAAAACCCTTTACAGTCTTGGAGATATTGTTCATAATGAAACTGAAACCAACCGTCTGAGTGAAATCGGACTAAAATCGATCAATCATCATGAATTTGCCGGGTTAAAGGATGAAGTGGTCTTAATCAGAGCCCATGGCGAACCTCCTGAAACTTTCGAAACTGCCAAGAAAAACGGAATAAAACTGATCGATGCAACTTGTCCGGTTGTCCGAAGAATTCAGAACGACATAGGGGAAACTTTTTTGAGCGGACGGAATCAGGGAGTTCAAATAGCTATTTTTGGTAAGAAAAATCATCCGGAAGTGAATGGACTGGCCGGGCAATGTGAAGGGAAGGCTATCATTATCAACGAGGAAGAGGATCTTTTTCAATTGGATTTTTCACGCCCCATTGTTCTGTATTCTCAGACCACCATGAATCCGATGCAGTATCTTCTGATTCAGGATGCAATTAGAACGTCAATACGGCAATCAAATCCGACACTTGAGGAACATTTTAAAATCAAGGATACAATTTGCCGGCAGGTGAGCCGTCTTGCCGGTATTTTTAAAAATTTTGCAAGTCAGCACCAAATGATTATTTTCGTAAGCGGTAAGGAAAGCAGCAATGGCCGCTATCTTTATGGTTTATGCCGGGAGGTTAATCTGCAAACACATCTGGTAACATCTGTTGAAGATATTCAGAATGAATGGTTCAGGGATGTATCCGATGTCGGGATATGCGGTGCAACATCAACTCCTGTCTGGTTGTTGAAAGAAATTGGTTTTTATATAGAAACACACTATTAAAATGTATCTGCAAAACCTGCGCTTAACGGATTTTAAAAATTACACAGAAGCCAATCTTCAGTTTTGCAGTAAAATCAATTGTTTTGTCGGGGATAACGGGGTCGGGAAGACCAATCTTCTGGATGCAATTTATTACCTTTCTTTTTGCAAAAGCTATTTTAACCAGCAGGATCAGCTGAATATCCGGCATGAGGCAGATGTGTTTTCGATTCACGGAGATTATATCCGGTCGGATGGTCAGGATGAACGGGTAAGTTGCATACAGCGACGGAATCTGAAAAAGCAGTTCCGGTTAAACAAAAAGGATTACGACCGTCTTGCGGATCATATCGGAATGATTCCTTTGGTCATGGTTTCCCCTTCTGATTCGGATCTGATCAATCTTGGAAGTGAAGAGCGGAGAAAATATATTGATGGGGTAATTTCTCAGTTTGATGCGACTTATCTGGATAATCTTCTGCAGTATAACAGGGCGCTACAGCACCGTAATGTTTTGTTAAAGGAGATGTCGGAGACAGGTCGTTTCAATGAAACGAAAACCGAAATCTGGGATATGCACCTGGTTCGGTATGGTGAATTTATTTTTGAAAAGCGGAAAGAATTTCTTGCTGCCTTTCATCCGGTTTTTCAGCGGTATTTTGAAATTGTATCGGAAGGCAGGGAAGTAGTAAACATTGTTTACAGCTCACAATTGCAGCAAACTGGTCTGGAAACTTTACTGAAAGAATCCCGAAACCGGGATCTCGCATTGCGGTATACCGGGAACGGGGTGCATAAGGATGATTTCGTCTTTCATATTTCAGGATATCCTGCCCGCCGGTATGGTTCTCAGGGACAACAGAAATCCCTGCTCATCGCTCTCAAGCTGGCTCAGTTTGAATATACTAGGAATATTAAAGGCCGGAATCCGATTTTATTGCTGGATGATATTTTTGATAAACTTGATGAGAACAGGGTTGCTCAAATTATAAAACTGGTTGCTGCCGATGATTTCGGACAGGTATTTATTACGGATACGCATGCTGACCGCATCAACAAGATTTTTCTGGATTCGGATATTGATCACCGCATTTTTAAAGTTGAAAAGGGCAGTTTTCAAGAAAAATAATTCACTTAACCCTGCTATAATGCTTTACCTTTGCAGGTATGTTTTCAAGCAATGAACATTCGTTAAAAGAAGTGATGGAGGAATTGATCCGGGCTTACCGCTTAACCGGAAAACTCAATGAACTAAAAGTAATCAGTTCCTGGAACAAGATAACCGGTCCGGTGATCAGTAAACATACCCGCAAGATTAAAATGCGCGACGGAAAGCTGTTTGTGACGATTGATTCAGCTGCACTTCGCTCTGAATTGCACTATTCAAGGCAGAAACTGGTTGATCTGCTGAATGAGGAAGTGGGAGCAGTCGTTGTGAGAGATGTAATTCTGGTTTAATCTCAACATTTATTTTACCCGGAAATCCAGCATTTTTGTATCTTCAAGCCAGGCTTCCAGCCGATCGTTAATTTTTACAGGTCCGACTCCTGCCGGTGTGCCTGTAAATATGAGATCTCCAGTCTTCAGGGTGTTAAAGCGGGAAACATAAGCAATGATTTTCTCAAAACTAAAAATCATATCGGAAGAAAGTCCGGTTTGTACGGTTTCTCCATTTATATCCAAATGAAACCGGATCTGCTCCCGATCCTTCAGATCTGATAATGGAATAAACTCACTGATCGGTGCAGAACCGTCGAATGCTTTGGCAATTTCCCAGGGCAGTCCTTTTTCCTTGCAGTTTTGCTGGAGGTCGCGGGCGGTAAAATCGATACCGATACCAATGGCGTTATAATATTTGTGTGCAAATTTCTCCTGAATGGATTTTCCCAGTTTACAAATCCGGATTACCAGTTCGGTTTCGTAATGGATTTCATTCGAGAAATCAGGGATAAAGAAAGGGAAATTGTTACGCAGGATTGCATTGCCGGCTTTCATAAAAAAGACGGGAGCAGCCGGAACAGGATTGTTCAGCTCTTTCGCATGATCCGCATAATTTCTTCCAATACAGATGATTTTCATAATGGTTGGGAATGGGGATGGGATTAAAATGTCTTTACAGAACCGCTGTTGAAATTCCGGAGTTTTATAGCTGTAATTATTTTTTTTGTATAAAGCGGGAAATCACTCTTCATCATCCAGTCGTAGTAGGAGGGTTCTGTTGTAAAAACATCCATAACCGGTTTTCCTTTGTGTTTGCCAAAGTTCAGGACTTCGCGGTTTTTGTCATCGAAAATAATATGTCCGGCCAGATCAGCAAATTTTGACTGGTACGAGAAATCATGCAATGCAGCCATTTCGTTTACGACAGGTTTCGATTCTTTGCCAAAACGGTCGGTATATGTAACATCTTGATAACGATCAAGTTGTGCCTTCAGAATGTGATAAGTTGCCAGGGTATCGGCTTCGGCTGAATGGGCAGATTCGAGATTCAGTCCACAGTAAAATTTGTATGCTGCCTTCAGTGTGCGGGGTTCCATTTTATGAAAAATGGTTAAAACATCCACGAATTTTTTCCCGGAAAGGTCAAAATCGATTTCTGCCCGGAGAAATTCTTCGGCAATGAAGGGAATATCGAATTTAATAGAATTATATCCGGCTAAATCACAGTTTTCTATAAACTGAAGAATCTGATGGGCTAAGGCTTTAAAGGTGGGCTGGTCTTTCACATCTTCATCATAGATCCCATGTATCTGTGAGGCCTCCTTTGGAATCGGGATAGTCGGATTCACCCTCTGTGTCCAGGTTTTTTCGGTTCCATCCTGAAATACTTTGTGGAAACAAAATTCAACGATACGATCCTGAATAAAATTAACTCCGGTGGTTTCCAGATCAAAGAAAACCATCGGTCGGGTGAGATTAAGTTGCATGAATTTTAATATTTTGTCTTATTGAGAAAAATGATCTTATAGATATCGAGGTTACCATAACCTCCTTCTCTAAGGGCTGCAATATAAGCATTATCTCCAGATTCGGAAAAACAGATGGTTACATTGTTTTCAACAGTATTAATGGGATAACCCAAATTTACAGACGTAGTGAAGGTATTGTCTTTACGGTTCCAGATCGATTTGAACAAATCATATCCCCCCATGCTTTTATGGCCCTGAGAGCAAAAATAGAGGGTTTTCCCATCCGGAGCCAGATAGGGATTATCTTCATCAAGTGCTGTATTAATGCTGGATCCCATGTTGACCGGTTTACTCCAGCCTTCTTTGGTTTTAAAGGAATAATAGAGGTCACTTTTCCCAAATCCTCCGGGGCGGTCGCTCGAAAAAAAGCAGACTTTTCCATCCGGACTCAGACAACCAGCTGATTCAACAGCGGTTTTCGAATTGATTCGTTCGCCCATGTTATCCGGTTTCTGAAAGGCAGTACTTTTAACAACCGAAAGGTACACATCATTTGTTCCATCTTCTCCGGCTTTGTAGAGGATCATCTTTTTCCCATCCGGAGCCAGCCAGGTTAATTCATCAAAGAATTCGTCATTGACGGGTCCGGCAATACGTTTTCCCCTATTAAAATATTCTCCCTGTTTTTTCGACACGAAAACATCGGCTGTCGGCAATCCGTCATACTCAATTTTCAAACCTATATTATCCGGTTTTCTGGAAGTGTAATAAAGTGTACCTTCATCTCCGGTTACAAACGGATTCATCTCCGGATATTCAGAGTTTACATTCTCTCCCAGGTTAATAAAAATGACAGGAATCGGATTTGAAGTTAGTTCAATTGCGTTTTTACAGTAGAATATTTGTCGTTCAAACGGAATGGCATTGGGATCTTTACCCATGTTCATTTTTCCGAAGCGTGAAAAGGCTTTAATCGCTTCGTCGAAGCGATACAGGTATTGATAGGCCCTGCCAAGATCATACCAGGCCTGAACCGGAGTATTCACGTCATAAGCAACATACTCAAGCAATTCTGCTGCGATTGTTTTATCAACATTGGTATTCAGGTAACATACACCAAGCCGATACCTGTAGGTACTATTCGTTGAATCTTTGCTGTATAACAAATCATATTCTTCCAGGGCTTTCATGTAATTTTCCTGAAGGAAATAGGTTTCCGCGATTTTAGGATCGCCGGAATAATCAGGTGTGCTCTTTTGACTATGAACAAATGTATAGCAGAACAAGAAAAGTAAAGTCAAAAAGGACAGGCGCAAAGTCATATCAAATCGTTTGGTTTATATCGAATTTTTCGAGGTATTCTTTGAAGCGATAAATAAATTTACCACCGAGCGCCCCGTCAATAATGCGATGGTCGTATGTTAACGAGGCATACATCATTTGGCGGATTGCAATCATATCACCCAGTTCGGTTTCAATCACGACAGGTCGTTTCTGGATTGAACCGACAGCCAGGATTGCAACCTGTGGCTGGTTAATAATGGGTGTTCCAAATAAAGTGCCAAAGGATCCCAGATTCGTCAGGGTCAATGTTCCGCTTTGAATTTCATCAGGAACCAGTTTGTTGTTACGGGCTCTTTCGGCGATATCATTCACAGATTTCACGATACCAAGCAGGTTTTTCTGATCCGCATTCCGGATAACCGGAACAATCAGGTTTCCACTGGGCAGGGCAACGGCCATACCCAGATTGATATTCTTCCGGATAATGATTCTGGAATCATCCACAGAGGCATTCACCATCGGGAAATCCTTGACAGTACGGGCCATGGCTTCCAGGAAAATATGGGTGAAAGTGAGTTTTTCGTTTTCTCTCCTGAGAAGGTTGTCTTTTTCTTTATTTCTCCAATGAACGATGTTGGTCATGTCAACTTCGACAAAAGACGTTACATGGGGTGATGTTTTTACCGAATTAACCATATGATCGGCAATGATTTTGCGCATGCGATCCATTTCGACAATCTGATCACCACCGGCAGCGGTAATAACCGGAGCAGGAGCAGTGGCTGGCTTTTGGGTTGTAACAGCTTGTTTAACAGGTTCTGCAGGAACAGCTTTTATGGTTTCCGATTTTCGTTGCTGGATATATTGTGTCAGGTCGTCTTTAGTTAAACGTCCGTCTTTTCCTGTACCGGGAACTTTCTCCAGTTCAGTCAGGGCAATACTTTCCTGTTTGGCCATATTTTTGACCAGGGGAGAATAAAATCTGCCCGGACCAGATGCTTCTTCCTGATTTTCCTGCACCGGAATTATTTCGTCTGTTTTTTGAATTTGGGGAGCTTCTGCAGATACGGCTGTGTTTTTAGCGGGCTCTGATTCAACATCTTCTCCATCTATCTGAATATGAGCAATAATCGTACCTACAGGAACGATGTCTCCTTCTTTGAAAAGTGCTTTTATCAGGATCCCTTCAACAGGTGACGGGATTTCTGAATCCACTTTATCAGTTGCAATTTCAACGATTGCTTCATCCTCTGCAATATGATCTCCTTCCGATTTTAACCATCGGGTAATTGTTGCTTCAATAATGCTCTCACCCAGTTTGGGCATGACAATTTCAAATTTTGCCATTCTAAATTATTTTATGGACCGTCAAACAGACCGTCCTGAATTTCGAAATCCGTTAAATACTATATTAATGTCGTAGGATACCTTGTAATCCCTGGCATATAACAGATTAAGTTTCTCAATTGTTTCCTGATCAAGGTTTTTATTCTTCAATGAATCCGTCGGATTTAAGATTCCGGTTCGGATTCCGGGTAAACGATGCTGATTCCGTTTTGTTTCGGAAAATCCAACCCAGGACCTGAATCCCAACATCACCATCATGGTATTTTTTATATAACCCAGGGGTTTTCGAACGATAAATATTGCAATGGGAGAAATGATCAGCATCAGAATTGACAGAAAAAAATCAAAAAAGAACTTCTTCCGTTTGTTGGTCTGACTGGTTATGGAATTGATATCAAGGATATACAAATCCCCACTTGTGTTGATGCTTTTGCTGCCTATGATGGCCAGACTTTCGGGCGGGGCAATTTTTAGGTCCACCTGTTTTAACTGCAGTTCCGACATCTGATCAATAATCAGGGATGTGGAAATATCTTTGCTGCAGAAAATGACCTCGTCAATGGCGTAAATTTCGATAATATCGGGCAATTGCGAGAGTCGTCCGATAAAGGCTTTATCACCTGCCGGTTCTTCTTCAGTACTAACGAGTCCAATAAATGAAGGATTGAGCCGCGCTGATTTCACCACTTCTGCAACCCGCTCAGCTTCTTCCTTTCCGCCTACAATTATAAACCGCTTATTTTTAGAAGAGCCAAGTTGATATTGCCGTGAAGATCCTGCATAGTGCAGAAAAAGCCTGAATGCCGGAATAACAAGCAATGACCATGCATAGCCTAATAAAATCAATGCACGGGAATATCGCATCGATTCCTCCAGGAGAGAATACAGAACCAGAATAATCAGGGTTCCAAGTGTTATTCCCCGCAACATTCTGCCAATACTTACAGGTTTGTCGTATCCGCCGGTCAGGTATGCGGTAAATAGCCAGATCAGAATATAGCCGGGAATAAACAGAAAGGTAAAGGAAGCAGGGTAGTGACCTCCCCATGGGAAAATATAGGATTCCCAAAAATGCTCGATTACGAGTATACCACTATATAATGCCAATGCATCAACGAGGGGGAGAAAAATTTGCCGGAGAAACCGGGAAACAATGGCTGCAAAAGCCCTGAAATAAATGGCCAGATGAATAAGCGCACTGAAAATCTGTGCATTTTTACTCGAAAAATGTTTCCGGGCAAAAATAATCATTGCATTGTAAAAGGTAAAAACGTAATTGACGCTGCTTTTTTTTGTGCTTTCGCCTTTATAATGGATAATTCGTGTTTGAGGAAAGTAATAATTTTTGTAGCCTGCCTCATGAATGCGCCACGACATATCGATATCTTCGCCATACATAAAAAAGGTTTCATCCAGGAAGCCTGTTTTTTGCAAAACACTTTTCCTCATCATCATAAAGGCTCCACTGAGGATATCAACTTCATGAATCTGATCCTCATCCAGAAATCCAAGGTGGTAGCGCCCAAAAACTTTTGATTTCGGAAATAATTTTGAAAGGCCGAAAATTTTATAGAATGCAGTTTTGGGTGTGGGTAAACCTCTTTTTGATTCCGGAAGGAATTTTCCTTTACCATCGATCATTTTTACACCCAATCCGCCGGCATCCGGATGGCTGTCCATGAATGCCAGCGTTTTGATGAATGTGTCGCTTTCGACAAGGGTATCCGGATTCAGAAGCAAAACGTATTCGCCGGCAGCCTGAGCAATTGCCTGGTTGTTGGCTTTTGAAAACCCGAGATTTTCTTTATTGGCAATGATTTTGATGAGCGGGAATTTCTCTGTTACCATTTCAACTGAGCCGTCAACAGAATTGTTATCGACCACCCATACCTCTGCATCTGTATCTTTGCAGGCCTCTGTTACTGAATGCAGGCATTGTTCCAGAAAATGCCGGACATTGTAGTTCACAATAATAACAGAGAGTTTTGGCTTATTCATCGGGTTTCAAAGGTACGACTAATTCATAAATTCAATTTTCAGGCTTTTTATCTTAACTTTGCAGACTTAACAGAAGTAATCAGATGAAACGTCTTACAATCTTATTTATACTCCTTTCTTTTGTTTTTGGTTGCCTTCCTGAATCCAAAAAAACAGAAAAACCTGTAGTTTCCGTCAGTATTTTGCCACTGATGTTTTTTGTCGGTGAAATTGCCGGAGATCTGGTTGAAATTAATGTTGTTGTTCCACCGGGTGCAGGACCCGAAAATTTCGAACCCGGACCAAAGGAAATACAAGCCCTGTCTGCATCACTGATGCTTTTTCATTTCAATTTGTTTGATGTTGAAAAGCAGGTAATCAGCCGGATGGAAACGGCGACCAGGAAAGTTCCTATGAATGATGTTTCCAGGGATGTTGCGCTTATTAAGGAAGATCATCAGCCGGAAGAAGGAGAAAACACGCACGGACATGCCGGCGGAGTGGATCCGCATATCTGGTCATCGGTAAAAAATGCCCGGATTATTGCCCGGAATGTGGAAGCGGGTCTGGCTGGTCTATTCCCGGAGCATAAAGACAAGTTTGCTGAAAACCTGAAGAAACTGTTGCGCGAAATTGATGAACTGGATGTGTATGCCAAAGAGAAATTCTCAAAAGCAAAACGAAAATCCTTTATCATTTTTCA
>CAYLTH010000019.1:0-3714 GCA_964386485.1 uncultured Bacteroidales bacterium
GTGCAAATATAAAAAAAGCTGTCGTGATGGATCACGACAGCTTTTTTTAAGTAAGAACAAAAGAGAAGACTAAACGACTCCCTGAGCAAGCATTGAATCGGCGATTTTAACGAAACCACCAATGTTAGCGCCTTTTACGTAGTTGATGTAACCGTCAGATTCTGTGCCGAATTTTTCACAGGTTTTGTGAATAGCGATCATAATCTGATTCAGTTTCTGGTCAACTTCTTCGCGTGTCCATGATAAACGCATGCTGTTCTGGCTCATTTCGAGACCTGAAGTAGCAACACCACCGGCATTTGCAGCTTTTCCAAGACCATAGAGAACTTTCTTTTCGAGGAAATATTCAACTGCTTCAGGAGTAGAAGGCATGTTGGCACCTTCTGAAATGCAATAACAACCGTTTGCTACGAGGGTTTTTGCATCCTGTTCGTTGAGTTCATTCTGAGTAGCACATGGCATTGCGATATCGCATTTAACACCCCATGGGGTTTTGCCTTCGTGGTATTCACATCCAAATTTAGTGGCATAATCGCTGATACGGCCACGTTTGATATTTTTCAGTTCCATGGCAAAAGCAAGTTTTTCAGCAGTAATTCCCTGAGGATCATAAACAAATCCATTGGAATCGCTGAGGGTAACTACTTTACCACCGAGTTGGGTTACTTTTTCGCAAGCATACTGAGCTACGTTACCGGAACCGGAAACAACTACTGTTTTGCCTTTAAAATCGAGACCACGGGTCTTCAACATTTCTACTGCAAAATAGGTTGCACCATAACCTGTAGCTTCCGGACGGATCAATGAACCACCCCATTCGAGGCCTTTACCGGTTAAAACGCCGGTGAATTCATTGCGCAGTCTTTTGTACTGGCCAAACATGAAACCGATTTCACGTCCACCAACTCCGATATCACCAGCCGGTACATCAGTATCCGGACCAATGTGACGTTGGAGTTCGGTCATAAAACTCTGGCAGAAATGCATAACTTCATTGTCTGATTTGCCTTTTGGGTCGAAATCAGATCCGCCTTTACCACCGCCCATAGGAAGTGTAGTGAGTGAGTTCTTAAAGATTTGTTCAAATGCCAAAAATTTGAGGATGCCAAGATTTACAGTCGGGTGGAAACGGAGACCTCCTTTGTAAGGACCGATTGCACTGTTCATTTCAATCCTGAATCCGCGGTTAACCTGGATTTCGCCTTTGTCATCTACCCAGGGAACACGGAACATCAGTACTCTTTCCGGCTCAGAAATACGTTCCAGAATCTTGCCATCCTTGTATTTAGGATGTTCTTCGATGTATGGGATCAATGATTCCACAACTTCTTTAACTGCCTGATGAAATTCGTATTCACTCGGGTTTTTGGCAATAACTTTCGCCATGAATTCATTAACCTTCTGGTCCAAAACTTCTTTGTTCATAGTACTTAGTAATTTGATTAATAATGTGGTTTAAAAGGTGCGCAATATTACGATTAATTTTTCTTTACAAAATGCAGTTCACCCCGGTTTTTTCGCTCATTTTCACTAATTTAGAAAGGTTTTAAGTTGCATCCTATTTAATTGAAAATGACAGGGTAAAATGAACAAGAAAACGTCTGACTCGTTATTCTGGTATGAGATTGAAAAAAATTTACCATCCGGATTGGTTTCAGGGTAGTCCGGATAAGCGGAATTATTTTGAAGGATGGTACTTCAAACAGGTTTCATCCAATCTGGATCATGTTATTTCGGTTATTCCCGGCATTTCTCTGAATGAAAATGATCCTCATGCCTTTATTCAGTATATCAATGGAATAAGCGGCGAAACCCACTATTTTACGTTTCCGGTTGAGTCGTTTCTCTGGGAAAAAAACAGCTTCGATATAAAAATCGGGGACAATGCCTTTTCATCAGAAAAAATCATCCTGAATCTTAAAAATGATTCAATTCAGATTCAGGGAGAACTGAATTTTAAACACCAGATCCGGTATCCCGGCGGAATCATGAACCCGGGAATAATGGGCTGGTATTCTTTTGTACCTACCATGGAATGCAATCACGGGGTCGTATCCATTTCACATGAAACGAACGGAATCCTCCGGATTAACGAAGCAACAATTGATTTCGCCCATGGTAAAGGCTATATCGAAAAAGACTGGGGGACTTCTTTTCCGGAAACATGGATCTGGCTCCAGTGCAATAATTTCTCAGACCCCGGAACCTCGCTGATGTTCTCGGTAGCCAAGATTCCCTGGAGAAAACACTTTTTCATGGGATTCATCAGTTTTATATACTACAAAAACGAATTGATCCGCTTTGCAACCTATAACAAATCTAAAATACTGGACGTCAGTCAGATGAATAACCAGTTAAGCATCCGGATGCAAAACAGACAATACATTCTCGAAATCCGGGCTACCTCATTGCAGGGAGGTATTCTGAAAGCTCCGACACAGGGACACATGGACAGGCATATCAAGGAAAGTATTGATGCTGAAGTATTTATCAGCTTAAAAGATCACCAGGACAATCTCCTTTATACTGACCATGGTAAACGGGCAGGTTTGGAAATCATGGAATCAATTTTTGCCTTTTTGAATCCGGAATAAGGTTTTTGCAGGTTTTTTTTCGGAATGATTTGCAGAATAAAAATTAATACCTATCTTTGCACCCCTTAAAAATCATATCATCATGGCAAGAGTTTGTCAAATTACAGGAAAGAAAGCGATCGTAGGAAACCACGTATCCCACTCCAATATTAAAACCAAACGGAAATTCAATATTAATCTTCAGACCAAGAAATTCTTTGTTCCGGAAGATAATACCTGGGTAACATTAAAAGTATCTGCTTCAGGCATCCGCACCATCAGCAAAAATGGCATTACCGCCTGTCTGAAAAATGCCAAAGCAAAAGGATATATTTAGTCCATCCGTAAAATATTTCAAAATGCTGTTATGCCCTGCGCTGACAGCATTTTTTATATGTGTAAATTTGAAGCTGAAATAATTCAGTGTTTACGGCGTTAAAGAAGCTGTTAAAATGAAAATGATCCGGCTCAGTATTTTCCTTACCCTGACTATCCTTCTCCTGTTTCCTTCGCTGCTTAAATCGCAGGAGATGAGCAGTGACCTTGTCCAATTCAGTGGAGTTGTTGTTTCTGCCGATAGTCTGAAACCCATCCCCTTTTGTGACATCATTATAAAGAATGCCGACCGGGGCACTACCTCGGATGTAAATGGATATTTTTCGTTTGTAGCCTTAAAGAAAGACATCATAGAATTTAATGCCATGGGATTTCGTTCAACCCGTTTTGTGATCCCTGATACGATAACACGCAACCGCTACTCATTGATCCAGGCGCTGACAGAAGATACCATATTATTAGCAGAAGCGCTGATCTACCCCTGGCCCAGCATCGAACAATTCAAACAGGCCTTTATCAATGTTCAGATTCCGGATGATGATTACGAAATCGCCCGAAAAAATCTCGAATTCGAAGAAATGAAAGACCGTGCCCAGGCCATGCCTATGGATGGGGCCATGAATTTTCGAAACATGATCGACCGGCAAACGAGTAAATTGTATTATGTCGGTCAACTGCCACCCAATAACCTGCTCAATCCCTTTGCCTGGGCCCAATTTATTAAAGCCTGGCGCGAAGGCAAATTCAAACGCAAAAAGTAAGCAGGCCTCTTCATGCAAAAAAACATACACCATATTATATTAGC
>CAYLTH010000019.1:3814-6333 GCA_964386485.1 uncultured Bacteroidales bacterium
ATTATCGGTGTCGAGGTTAGGGATGATAAAGTAAACCGGGCCAGTAATCTGGTTCGCATTAATCCAAAAACGGCCGTTCAAATTCCGACAGCCTCCGGTTCCGGCATTGAAGCCCTGGTAAAAACCATGACCGGTGTAGCTTCCAACAATGAATTAAGTTCCCAGTATTCGGTCAGAGGCGGGAATTTCGACGAGAATCTTGTGTATGTAAATGATATCGAAATCTATCGTCCGTTTCTGGTTCGCAGTGGTCAGCAGGAAGGACTGAGTTTTCTGAATTCGGATATGGTTTCGTCGATCCAGTTTTCGGCAGGCGGATTTGAAGCCAAATACGGGGATAAAATGTCGTCGGTTCTGGATATTCAATACAAACGGCCGAAAGAAACCGGAGGCTCCCTCACACTGAGTCTGTTAGGTGCTTCTGCTCACCTTGAAGGCAGTGCGGCCAAAGAAAAACTGAGCTATCTGCTGGGTATCCGCCAGAAATCGAACCAATATGTATTGAATAGTCTGCAGACCAAAGGTGAATACCGGCCTTCCTTTACGGATTTACAGACCTATATAATTTACTCATTATCAGCCAAATCCGACATTTCTTTTCTGGCCAATTATGCTCGAAATATGTTCAGAGTTGTGCCTGAGGATCGCGAAACCGCCTTCGGAACATTGACCGAGGCCTATCAGTTTAAAGTGTATTTTGAAGGACAGGAAAAAGACAAATTCGATAATTACCTAGCCGGATTAACCTACGCCTACCGCCCCGAATCGAATACAAATCTGAAACTAATTCTGACTACCTTCAGCAGTACCGAAACCGAAAGCTTTGATATACTGGGACAATATTTTTTGAGTCGGCTCGAGACCGACTGGGGCAGTGATGAATTTGGTCGCCCGACAGATCCGATTGGTGTGGGCAGTTACCTGAATCATGCACGAAATACACTGGATGCGCGGGTTTACAATATTGAGCAACGCGGAACCATCGAAAAAACAGGCAGTCTGATAAACTGGGGTGTTAAAATACAGCATGAACGCATCGATGACCGGATGAGCGAATGGACAATGATCGATTCGGCAGGGTATATCCTCCCCCACCAGCAGGATTCAGTCGGTTATACCCATCCAGGTGCCCAGCCCTATTTTGATCTGGTGTTGCAGGATGTGCTCAAAAGCCGGAATGTGCTGAATTCGATGCGGTACTCGGGTTTTCTGCAACAAAGCTGGTCACTTACAAGAGATAGCATTAAATGGACCGTCAATGCCGGGTTACGGAGTCTGTATTGGGATGTAAACAAACAGGTTCTACTTTCACCCCGCGTTTCAGTTTCCTTTAAACCCAACTGGAAAGATGATATTCTTTTCCGCGTTGCTGCCGGAATATACCATCAGCCACCCTTTTACCGCGAGGTACGCCGACCTGATGGTACGCTCAACAAAGATTTAAAAGCTCAATCCTCTTATCAGCTGGTTGCGGGCAGTGACCTGAATTTCAAAGCCTGGGACCGACCCTTCAAATTTGTCAGCGAAGTCTATTTTAAATACCTTGAAAACCTTGTATCCTACGAGGTGGACAATGTCAGAATCCGCTATTCGGGCGAGAATGATGCCAAGGGATATGCTGTAGGCCTTGATCTGCGCGTGAATGGTGAATTTGTACGCGGCACCGACAGCTGGGCCAGTCTTTCGATTATGCAAACGAAAGAGGATATTCTGAACGATTTTTATGTAAATAATTCCGGCGATACAGTACATCCGGGCTATCTTTCGCGTCCGACTGATCAGCGGGTCAATTTCAGTTTGTTTTTCCAGGATTATCTCCCGAAAAATCCGACTTTTAAAATGTACCTGAATACCATTTACGGCAGCAGTCTGCGGTTTGGTCCGCCGAAATCCGAGCGCTATCAGCAAACATACAAGACTCCTCCCTATTTCCGGGTTGATATCGGGTTCTCAAAAATGATCAAAGGAGAAGATTCAAAAGTATCGGAAAGGAATATTCTCCGGCATTTCAAGCAAATGTGGGTAAGCCTCGAAATCTTCAACCTGCTGCAGGTAAGCAATACCATCTCCTATCTTTGGGTGAGTGATGTCAGCAACCGGCAATATGCTATCCCCAACTATCTGACACCCAGACAAATCAACCTGAAACTGTATACGCAATTCTAAATTCAGGTACTTTTTTACTTCCATTATTCCCAAATTTGCCATTATCTTTGAGCCATAAAAGCATTGAAGGTGAGTAAAGAGGCATGTTATCATTGTGGGGAGGATAGTGGTGAAAAACCTGTCCTGTTTGACGAAAAACCGTTTTGTTGTAACGGCTGTAAAACCGTTTATGAAATCCTAAGCAGCAACAATGCCTGCGAATACTACGCCTATAATGAACGTCCCGGAAAAAAGGCCGGAAACATCGAAACCGGCGAGCGCTATGCCTACCTGGATCTGGACGATATCCGGAAAGAATTGCTGCTTTTCTCCGACGGCGGTATCAGTACCGTTCGGTTTTTTATTCCGATTAT
>CAYLTH010000019.1:6433-13799 GCA_964386485.1 uncultured Bacteroidales bacterium
TGCTGCTTTTCTCCGACGGCGGTATCAGTACCGTTCGGTTTTTTATTCCGATTATTCATTGCAGTTCCTGTATCTGGCTGCTTGAAAATCTGCACAAAATTAACCCGGGAATTGCCCAATCGACAGTAAATTTCAGCAAAAAAGAAGTCAGCATTACATTCAGAGACACGCAGGTATCACTGCGTCAGGTAGTTGAGTTGCTGGTGTCGCTCAACTATGTTCCCGAAATCAGTCTCGATAATCTGCAGAAAAACTCCAAGAAGAAAGCCAGTTTATCGATTTACTATCGTCTTGGGGTTGCCGGATTTTGCTTTGGAAATATCATGTTGTTCAGTTTTCCGGAATATCTGGCTGCCGGCAATAGTCTGGAAGGCTTTATACAGAACTATCTGCGATGGCTCAACCTGATTTTCTCCCTGCCAGTCATGTTTTATGCGGGCACCGGGTATCTGGTATCCGCCTGGAAAGGAATCCGGAATCGCTTTATCAGCATTGATGTGCCGATTGCATTGGGAATGATTGCCCTCTTCGTGCGCTCTGCATGGGAAATTCTAACGAATACCGGGCCTGGTTTTATGGATTCGCTGTCGGGTCTGGTATTTTTTCTGCTGGTGGGAAAATGGTACCAAAGCAAGACCTATGATGCACTGTCATTTGAACGGGATTACAAATCCTATTTCCCGGTATCTGCCACCCTGATTGATGAGGACGGCAAAGAACAAATTATACCCATAAAAATTCTGAAAGCTGGTCATCGTATTCTGATTCGCAATCAGGAAGTTATTCCTGCAGATGCTTATCTTGTATCGGGTGAAGGTCAGATTGATTACAGCTTTGTAAGCGGAGAATCATCCCCTGTTGAAAAACGAACCGGAGATAAAGTTTTTGCAGGCGGCCGACAGCTCGGCGGAGCCATCGAAGTGATTGTGGAGAAGGAAGTTATGCAAAGCTATCTGACCGATCTCTGGAATAAAAAACTGAATTCCAAAACCATGGTCAGTACCATGACCCGGCTGATGGATAAACTCGGGCACAATTTTACCATTGCTATTATCATTATTTCCGTTGGAACTGCCATCGCCTGGGCTTTTATTGACCCGTCGGTGATTATGAATGCATTTACATCTGTTTTGATCGTCGCCTGTCCCTGCGCTCTGGCACTGACCGTTCCCTTTGCCTTTGGGAATACCATGCGGATTTTCGGACGGAAAGGATTTTATCTGAAACAGGCAGAAGTGGTGGAATCCATCTCGAAAACAGATACCATTGTCTTCGACAAAACCGGAACATTGACCCGCAATGACCTGTATGAAATCAGTTTTGCCAATCTGCAGGCCGACCCGGAAACCCTGACTGCCATCCGCTCTCTGGTGAGGCAATCGACCCACCCGGTGAGCAATACCATTTACCGCAGTCTGGAACAATACGAAATAAAAGAAGTTTCCGGTTTTGAGGAGGTTGTTTCCAAAGGCATCAGTGGTCGGGTCAATGGTAAGGAATACAAACTGGGTTCAGCAGGGCATACCGGCACAAGCCACGATAGCAGCGATGCCGGAGGGAATCTCGTTTTTGTTTCGCAGGACGGGATTTCACTGGGCTATATCCTGCTCTCCAACAAATACAGAGACGGGATCCTGGATGTGATCGGCAGCCTGAAAGCTAACTATGAATTGCATGTTCTTTCCGGGGATAACAATGCAGAACGTGCAGCACTCGAAGCGATTTTCGGAGATACTGCCAAATTGCATTTCTTTCAGAGCCCGCATGATAAGTTAAACTATATCAAGCAATTGAAACAGGAAGGCAAGCATGTCCTGATGGTTGGCGACGGATTGAATGACGCAGGCGCCCTGCAGTTTGCCGATACGGGTATCAGTATTGCCGATGAAGTCTATCATTTTTCACCGGCCTGTGATGCCATCCTGGATTCAGCACAATTCGATAAACTGGCCGGCTTTATCCGCTTTACCAAAACCAGTGTTAAGGTAGTGAAATCCAGTATCTTTATCTCCTTAGCCTACAACATTACCGGCGTTACCATTGCAGCAATGGGCTTGTTAACACCCGTTATCGCAGCAATTCTAATGCCCTTGAGTTCGGTTTCGGTGGTAGTGTTCAATACCGTCAGTGTCCGGCTGGCTGCAAAAAAGAAATTGTAAATATTTATTCCTGAATTCGCCGATTATTGCTCTTTTTATTTAGAATCTTTCTAAATGTTGCCATATTATTGCTTTTTTTTCAAAATCTTATTGAAGTACTGCAATGTCTTTTTATTTTTGATAGCGAAAGGGACGAATGCATGAGTGTGGTTTTATTATTAATTGCGTTTAGTATTGTAGTGGCTGCCGGATTTCTGGTGGCCTTTATCTGGTCGGTCAGGTCTGGTCAGTATGACGATGAATATGGTCATTCGGTCAGAATCCTGTTTCAGGACGACGCACCCGTTGCAACACCTCCCGTTTCTCCTCCTGTTGAATCCGAAAAATCCGAGTTAAAAACATAATCAACAAACAACCTATGGAGAATCAAAACTTTTATTACGACAACAAGATTGTCAAGTTTTTTGCATACGCCACCTTATTCTGGGGTGCGATTGGTATGCTGGTTGGACTTTATGCAGCCCTGCAGTTTATCTGGCCATGGCTGACATTTGACATCCCCTACACCACTTTTGGAAGGATTCGTCCGGTTCACACAAATGCTGTGATCTTTGCCTTTGTCGGTAACGGAATGTTTGCCGGAATTTATTATTCCCTGCAGCGTCTGACCAAAGCACGTTTATTCAGTGATGTATTAAGCAAGATCCATTTTTGGGGCTGGCAGCTCATCATTGTTTGTGCCGCTTTAACCTTTGTCTTTGGTTTCACCACCGGTAAAGAATATGCCGAACTGGAATGGCCTATCGACATTATGGTTGCACTCATCTGGGTAATTTTCGGATGGAACATGCTGGGAACCATTATCAAACGCAGAACCCGCCACATCTATGTTGCCATTTGGTTCTACATTGCCACCTTTGTTACAGTTGCAGTATTGCACATTGTAAATTCAATCGCTATTCCGGTTAGTCTCTTAAAGAGTTATCCGGTGTATGCAGGTGTTCAGGATGCGTTGGTACAGTGGTGGTATGGACATAATGCAGTGGCATTCTTCCTGACAACTCCGTATCTCGGATTAATGTATTATTTTGTTCCCAAAGCTGCCAACCGTCCGGTTTACAGCTATCGTTTATCGATCATTCACTTCTGGGCCCTTATTTTCCTCTATATCTGGGCAGGCCCGCACCATTTATTATACAGTTCATTGCCAAACTGGGCACAATCACTTGGCGTTGTATTCTCAATCATGCTGATTGCTCCGTCATGGGGAGGTATGGTCAATGGCTTATTAACACTGCGCGGCGCCTGGGATAAAGTGCGGGAAGAACCGGTACTTAAATTTTTCGTTGTCGCGATTACCGCTTATGGTATGTCTACACTCGAAGGGCCGATGATGTCGCTGAAATCCGTGAATGCCATCAGTCACTTTACCGACTGGACCGTTGGGCATGCGCATATTGGTGCATTAGGCTGGAATGGATTCATGACATTCGGAATGCTCTATTTCATGTTACCACTCATGTTTAAAACGAAATTATATTCCAATAAACTGGCCAATATTCACTTCTGGCTAGGCACACTGGGTATTATTTTCTATGCTGTACCACTTTATTGGGGAGCTATCACCCAATTCCTGATGTGGAAAGAATTTACGCCGGAGGGCATTCTTCGTTATCCGAATTTCCTGGAAACTGTAACCCAGATTATTCCGATGTATGCAACCCGTGCTGTTGGAGGCGGACTCTATATTGCCGGTGCTCTGGTTGGTGTTTACAACATTTTCAAGACTGTTAAAGCAGGTAGTTTTGTAGCTGATGAAGCGGCTTCTGCTCCTGCGATGGTTAAAATCAGTGGTGCAAAAGTTGCAGGTGAAAGTACACATCGCTGGCTCGAAAGAAAACCTATTCAGTTTATGATCCTTTCGCTTGTGGTTATTTTGATTGGCGGACTCATCGAAATTGTTCCGATGTATCTCATTAAAACCAATATCCCTACCATTTCCAGTGTTGGTCCATATACTCCTCTTGAACTGCAAGGTCGGGATATTTATGTACGGGAAGGTTGTTATACCTGTCATTCCCAGATGATTCGTCCGTTCCGTTCAGAAACTGAACGTTATGGTGAGTATTCAAAAGTGGGTGAATTTGTGTATGATCATCCGTTTCAGTGGGGTTCAAAACGCAACGGTCCGGATCTGGCCCGCGAAGGTGTTGTAACAGGAAAACAGTATAAACCGAACTCCTGGCATTACAACCACATGGAGAATCCTCAGAAGTTGAATGAGCAAAGTATCATGCCTTCTTTCAGATGGTTACTAAAAAATGATCTCGATATCAGCAATACGGCAAAGAAAATCAGGGTTATGCAGTCACTCGGGGTCCCCTATCCGGAAGGATATGACAAGATCGCCAATGACGACCTGATGAAACAGGCGCAATTGATCGCTGATGACCTGAAAGCCAATGGTATCACAACAGAACCAGACAAAGAAATCATTGCAATGATTGCATATCTTCAACGTCTGGGTACCGACCTGATGAAAGCGCCGAAAGAGCAAACCACCCAAGTTAAATAAGGAAAGATGCTCAGACCATTTCTTCAGGGATTAACAGGGGTAGAACTTTTTGGCATTGTATCCATGCTGATTTTCCTAACCTTCTTCATTACGATGGTTATACATACCATCAGGATGAAGAAGGAGGAGGCAGCAGGCTTCGGCCGTTTGCCCCTCGAGGAAGACGAACATAACATCAATAGTAATCAAGAAATAAAATAACAGCATATGGACCAACATAAAAATCAACCTGTTGAAAAAGATGAATTGACTGGTGATAAGCTCATCTCCGGTCATGAATATGACGACATCCGTGAACTCGATAATCGCCTGCCACACTGGTGGACGGGCTTATTCCTGATCACGATTATTTTCGCGCTGATTTACGTTTTTCGCTATCACATTCTAAAAACAGCCCCTTTGCAGGAAGCTGAATATAACAGCGAAATGATGGCTGCAGCCGAACAATATAAAAATTTGCCATCAGCCACCAATTCACTGGACACAACCAATCTTGTAGCTTTAACTGACGCAGCTGCTCTGGCAGGCGGAAAAGAAGTCTGGGACAAAAATTGCGTTGTATGCCATCTGGCTCAGGGACAAGGTGTTGTAGGCCCAAACCTGACCGATGAATACTGGATTCATGGCTGCGATATGAAAGCGGTTACCCAAACCATTTTCACCGGGGTCCCTGAAAAAGGAATGATTTCCTGGAAAACCCAGCTTAATATTGATCAGATTAAGCAGGTTGCAAGCTATGTATTAACGCTGAAAGGCACCAATCCTCCAAACCCAAAGGCTCCACAGGGCGAAAAATGTGAATAATGAAAACAGATGAAACCAAACCTGACGCTAATGATGGCTTCCGTGACCGACTTGCTACCATTGATGAAAAAGGAAAAAGGGTTTGGGTATATGCAAAAAAAACAAGCGGCAGTTTAACTACCGGCAGAAATATTCTGGGCTTTGCCTTGCTGGCCTTCTTTATTGCTGCACCATTTATTAAAATCGAAGGGGAGCAATTGCTTCTCTTCGATTTTTTAAACCGTAAATTTGTTCTTTTTGGAGTTCAATTCTGGCCACAGGATTTCCACCTTTTCTTTTTAACCATGATTTTTATCATGGTTTTTGTGATTGTTTTTACCGTGGCACTTGGACGACTCTGGTGTGGTTGGGCTTGCCCGCAAACCGTATTCATGGAACTGATTTTCAGAAGAATAGAAAACTGGATCGAAGGTTCTCCGGCAAAACAGCGTGAACTGGCAGACAGCCCCTGGAATTTTAACAAAATCTGGAGAAAAGGACTTAAAACACTGATATTCTACGGAATAAGCTTTATCATCAGCAATTATTTTCTGATGTATATTATTGGTTCAGATGCCTGGATCTCTCTCGTGACTGATGATCCATCATTGCACATTGCCGGATTAGCCGGAATGATGATCTTTTCCTTTATCTTCTATTTCATTTTTGCCTGGTTCCGCGAACAGGTGTGCACCATTGTATGTCCGTATGGTCGTTTGCAGGGTGTTCTCCTGGATAAAAACAGCATCGTCATTTCCTATAATTACAAACGGGGTGAAAACCGCAGCCCGTTCCGGAAAGGTGAAAACCGAAGCGACAGTGAAAAAGGTGATTGTATTGATTGTCACCAGTGTGTGGATGTTTGCCCAACCGGTATTGATATCCGGAATGGCACTCAACTCGAATGTATCAATTGTGCCAACTGCATTGATGCCTGCGATTCGGTCATGAAACGCGTTGGTTTTAAACCCGGACTGATAAAATATGCTTCTGAAAAAATGATAGCAGAAGGAAACGGTTTGAAATTAAACGCCCGAGTAATCGCTTATACATTGGTATTAAGCGTGTTACTGAGTACTATAATCTATTTTATGGCATCCCGCCATCCGGTCGAAGCGACTGTTCTGCGTGCACCAGGAATGCTGTATCAGGAACTGGAAGCCGGTAAAATCAGCAACCTTTATAATGTCAAATTTGTTAATAAAACAAATAAGGTTATCGCAGTCGAATTGCGGCTTTTGTCGCATAAAGGTGAAATAAAAATTGTTGGAAATCCAATTGTTCTAAAGAATCAGGCGATTGGAGAATCCGTGTTTTTTGTAAGCCTGGATCGAAAAAATATCAAAGAAAAGGAAGAAATCAAAATCGGGGTATACTCCGGTGACAAACAACTTGATGTAACGAAAGCCACTTTTGTAGGACCACGAAATGAGTAAATTCAAATTTCATTGGGGTACCGGAATATTCCTGTTCATCGGCCTCTTTTTTATCACAGTAGTCTCATTTGTAATCTGGACTACTACACAGGATATCAGTCTCGTAGAAAAAGATTATTATCCAAAAGGGGTCCGGTTCGATGAACAACGGACAAAAATGGCGAATACCAACGCGCTGGCTGAAAAAATCAGTGCAAAAATCAATAAAGAACAAATTATTTTAACGTTTCCGGCCCTAATCCGGAATAAAAAACCGGCAGGTACCATCTGGGTTTATCGCCCTTCGGATGAATTAAAAGACATGCGGATTGCGCTAAACCCGGATACCTCCGGAATTCAGATTATTCCCCGGAAAAATCTCTCGATCGGAAAATACATCTTAAAGGTTGACTGGAAACTGGATTCAATTCCATACTACCAGGAACTTGAACTTTATCTGCCCTAAGTCATGTATCTTTTACAAGCTTTTCTCA
>CAYLTH010000019.1:13899-36378 GCA_964386485.1 uncultured Bacteroidales bacterium
CAGGAACTTGAACTTTATCTGCCCTAAGTCATGTATCTTTTACAAGCTTTTCTCATCGGAATTCTCGGAAGCTTCCATTGTATTGGCATGTGCGGCCCGATTGCACTGGCACTTCCATTAAAAAACCAAAGTCTGCTGTCGAAGATCTTCAGCAGTCTCATCTACAATGGGGGCAGAAGCATTACCTATGGCATCATGGGGTTTCTTTTTGGATTGATTGGCAGAGGACTTTATCTCGGAGGGCTTCAGCGCTGGACATCCATCGCACTGGGTGTTATTATGGTGTTATCTGTCATTTTCCCCTTTCTTTTCCGAAAAGTGAATCTCGAGAGCCGGGTCGACAATGCCCTATCGGCTGTTAAAAAACTATTCGGCCGGTTTTTAAGTGTACGTACCTATAAATCATTGTTTATCATTGGGTTATTAAATGGGTTACTGCCCTGTGGCTTGGTTTATATTGCTCTGGCCGGTGCTATTGTAGCCGGAACTGCATGGGATGGGGCTCTGTTTATGATCCTTTTCGGACTTGGTACAGTGCCTGTAATGTTTGCCCTGCCTGTTGCAGGTAGTATGGTTAGTCTGAAATTCAGAAACAGGATCAGAAAAATTATTCCTTACTTTATTATCCTGATCGGGTTGATTTTTATTCTGAGAGGATTGAATCTCGGAATCCCCTACCTGAGTCCGCACATTGACCATGGAATGAAAGCAAAATGTTGTCAACATTAATTCAAGATAATTTGCTGTTTTCCAGATAACAATGTAATTTTGCAGCCGTTTTGTGCTTGCCAGATCCGAATTTACATTTTAACAACATCTAAATACTTCATTATGAAAAAGTTATTTACATTTTTTGCCATTGTTGGCCTGGGTGCCACAATGATGTTTAGTTCATGTGGCGGTGGTGGTTCCGATCAGGGTACAACAGCTGATACCACAAAAACGGATACGGTTGCTGCTAATCCATACGCTGATCTTCCAGCCGATATTCAGGCTATGATGCCACGCGGAAAAGAATTGTATGACACCAAATGCTTTGCCTGCCATCAGAAAGATGGAAAAGGTGTTGCCAACACCTTCCCTCCACTTGCCAGTTCAGATTATCTTTTAGCAGATAAAAAACGTGCTGTGGCTCAAACCCTGAATGGTTCACATGAGCCAATGGTTGTAAACGGTGTAACCTACACCCAGCAAATGACTCCGCAGGTTGATACCAAGGACGATGCCGTTGCTGTTATCAATTATGTTTTGAACAATTTTGGAAACAAAGGCGGTTTCATTACCCTTGCTGAAGTTGAAGATGTTGTTGTAAAACCAAGGAAATAAGAACATTCCAAATGTTTTGAAAAGGCTGCCCTATCCGGGCGGCCTTTTTTTTTTGATGTTTTGAACTATATACCGTATTCAATGTTGTTTATTTAGAAACTATCTAAATAACACATTCCAATGAATTCAAAAATTATCAACATGATTATTTTAACAACGATTGTCACCAGTGCTTCAGCCGGTAACGATCAATATCTTTCTTCACAGGCCGGCTCATTGCAGTTCCCTGCCTTACCCTATGCCTATGATGCACTCGAACCTCATATCGATAAAATGACAATGGAGATTCACTACAGCAAACATCATCGTGCATATTATGACAATATGATGAAACTGGTTGGCGGATCCGACATGAGTTCACAGACCCTTGTAAGCCTTTTCTCAAAAGTAAGTACTCTTCCTGCCGGGTTTCGCAACAATGCCGGTGGTTACTACAATCACATCCTTTTCTGGGAAAACATGGCTCCTGCCGGAACAACCCAAATGAGTAAGAGCTTTGAAGACCGCATTGTTAAAACATTTGGCTCAGTGGATGAATTTAAAAAGCAATTCAGTGAAGCCGGAAAAACCCGTTTTGGCAGTGGTTGGGCCTGGCTTAGTGTTAACGAAAAAGGCGAATTATTTATCAGTTCAACACCGAATCAGGATAACCCATTAATGGATGTTGCCGATAAAAAAGGGACTCCTCTTTTAGCACTTGATGTTTGGGAACATGCCTATTACCTGAAGTATCAGAACCGTCGTCCCGACTATATTGATGCTTTCTGGAGTGTAGTAAACTGGAATGTTGTAGAACAACGTCTGGCTAATTCGACCCGGTAATCCGAACCATCATTTTAAATAAAAAAGGCGTCCCGAATCCGGGACGCCTTTTTTATGTTCTATAATAAAATTAAAACGCCAAAATCGATTTTTTAATGATTTCGCAGGCTTCAAGAACCTGTTGTTCGTTGATTACCAGTGGTGGAGCAAAACGGATAATATGTTGATGTGTTGGCTTGGCCAATAAACCATTTTCGGCCATTTTCAGACAAACATCCCAGGCTTCTTTCCCGTCTTTCGGCTTGATAATGACAGCATTTAACAATCCTTTTCCCCGCACAAGGCTAATCATCTCGGATTGGATATTCCGCATTTCCTGACGGAAAAGTTCACCCATTTTCTGAGCATTTTCGGCAAGTTTCTCATCGGTAACCACCTGAAGAGCTGTAACAGCAACGCGGGCAGCAATCGGATTGCCTCCAAAGGTAGATCCATGCTGGCCCGGTTTAATGGTAAGCATGATTTCGTTATTGGCTAAAACAGCGGATACTGGATAAACGCCGCCTGATAATGCTTTTCCTAAAATCAACATATCCGGCTTTACACCTTCGTGATCGCAAGCCAGTAATTTTCCGGTACGGGCAATTCCTGTCTGCACTTCGTCGGCTACAAACAATACATTTTTGGCTTTACACAAAGCCCAGCTGTTGGCTAAAAATCCTTCATCCGGAACATTCACACCGGCTTCTCCCTGAATCGGTTCAACCAAAAATGCAGCTACGTTCGGATCGCTTAAAGCAGCTTCCAGCGCAGCCAGATCATTATAAGGAATCGTCACAAAACCAGGAGTAAACGGACCGTAATTTACACGGGCGTCAGGGTCTGTGCTGAATGAAATAATGGAGGTTGTACGACCATGGAAGTTTTCGCTGCAAACAATAATTTTGGCTTCATCGGCAGGAATCCCTTTTTTCTCATAACCCCAGCGACGAGCCAGTTTCAAAGCCGTTTCCACTGCTTCGGCACCCGAATTCATTGGCAGAATCTTATCAAAACCAAAATATTCAGTGGCAAATTTCTCATAAACACCTAAGGCATCATTGTAAAATGCACGGGAAGTCAGGGTCAGCGTTTTAGCCTGTTCAATCAAAGTATCAACAATGCGCGGATGGCAATGTCCCTGATTCACTGCAGAATAAGCAGATAAAAAATCAAAATAGCGTTTTCCTTCTACATCCCATACAAAGGGACCTTCACCCTTACAGAGTACAACGGGGAGTGGATGATAATTGTGTGCGCCATACTTATCTTCAAGTTCAATGGCCTGCTGTGATGTGATCTTCTCGAACATAATCGGGAGTTTTTAAGTGATTGTTAATTAGGAAACAAAGGTAAACAGATTTTCGGAAATGACGAAATCCGGATCATACAAACAAGCGATCATTTAGGTGCAAAGCAATTTCTTCAATAATACTGAGCTGTTTAATTTCCTCATGAAGCGGATTGATCAGCAGGTTGAATTCGCCCGGGACCATTACCGACGGCACTTTCATCGCAAGCATCCTTTTATCCCTGATAAACTGGTCGCCAAAATTCCGGGTGGCTGTACTATACGGATAGGTATCCCATCCTTCCGGAAGTATCGGTAAATAAACAGAATGGATTCTAATATCATCCGGCATTTCAAGACTGATCAAAACCAGATCCTTCGGGCAGGAATATCTTCCGGTATGTACCAACAACTCAAGTGTCGATAATGCACGGGAATCACTGGTATAAAGCATGGGTACACCGGGTGTATTCCACCGTCCTCCATATTTCTCTGCGCCCCTCCCACTCAAATCACGGGCATAAACCGATCGGGTTAAACGATGAACTATCATGCAAATATGCCATGCTCAATGCGGCCCATCTCATTTCTGATCATACGGATGCCCATGGAAGTATCCATAAAATCAATTGGCCTTTTCCTTCCAAATGCAAGGATTTCATCATTCAGCCAATTCTTAAAGGTTTGTTTATCCCCAAACACATCCTCTCCATATTTATACAGAAGGGTAATTTCGAGAATTTTCTCAGAAGAAACCTGATCAAAAGGCTTATTATCCTTCTTATAACGTTGGATAGTGCGATCTGAAAGATGAAGAAAATGCGACCAATCCTGAAGTGTAAAGGGACTCTCTTTAACAAGATGGTGAAAGAAGATGTACTCAATACCTGAACGTACACCAGCTATGAAAGCTGAAAAATCAAAATTATCCGTGGTTTTGTACACCGCCAGTGCCTCATTGATTAAATTTTCGGGATCCATATCAAAAATTTTTACAAATATACGTCATTTGCCGAAACAAATCAAGCATTTGTCGTATTATTTATATTGCCTCAGCTCCTCCCGGATACAATTGATTCCTGAATCTCAGAGATGGGGATTCCAACAAAGATCCCAGTCCAAGATCAGACCACATTTGATCGACCCTGGCGATGGTCTGATCATCCATAACCGTGCAATTTGGCCACGGACGATTAAACCCGTCGGTTTCAGCATATTTCCGGGTACCGTCTATTACCAGAAGAGTCCGGTTCGACTGATGTATAAAATAACAATCCCGTGCCGGATCAATGTTGTTTGCAATACGCCATACCAGACTAAAATAGTCATCATCCTCTAGAAAATGCTCTGCAAAAACAAGAAAACGAACCTCCGAATTTCCAGTCTGCATCCATTTTTCAGCTTCTGCTCTGACCTGTCCGGCCTGTGTTTTCTGAACGGGGATAATTTGAACTGTATTTTTCCAATCAGCTCCAATAACCGTTTTGCGGGTGGCATCCAGTCCCAGTTTCCCGCCATAGGCAAACTCGGCACTGGCATGATCCAGCACATCCAGCGGACCCCGGCCTAAAAGAACATCTTCCGGCACCCGCACCCGATTGCTTAAAGCCTTCATGACTTCCGCATAATTGGTCAGATCGATTTCTTCACTGAATACAATCAATACCTTATTAAACATCATCTGTCCTGCTCCCCACAAAGCATTCATTACCCGCGCAGCATGTCCGGGAAAAGCCGGTTTAATCTTCACAAAAACAATGTTATGAAAAACACCTTCCGCCGGCATATGCATGTCGATCACTTCAGGAAGCATGGTCATGCGGATGGGTTGTAAAAAGATCCGCTCAGTTGCTTTTCCGATGTACAAGTCCTCCTGAGGCGGAATTCCAACCAGAGTTGCAGGAAAGACCGCATCCTTCCGATGGGTGATACAGGTTACATGAAAAACAGGGTATTGATCTTTCAGGGAATAAAAGCCGGTGTGGTCCCCAAAAGGACCTTCAATCCGCAGATCTTCCTGAGGATCCACATAACCTTCAATCACAAAATCAACGTCCGACGGCACTTCCAGCTCATTGGTAAGGCACTTTACCAGCTCTACCTTGCGTTTCCGAAGAAACCCGGCCAGCAAATATTCATCAACATTATCCGGTAAGGGGGCTGTTGCCGAATAGGTATAAACCGGATCTCCGCCCAGGGTTACCGTTACCGGCATGCGCTTCCCGGTTGCTTTCCATTCATGATAATGTCGTGCAGAATTCTTGTGCATATGCCAGTGCATCCCAGTAGTCTGATTATCATAAACCTGCATCCGGTACATTCCCACATTCCGACCACCCGTTACAGGATCTGAAGTATGTACAACCGGTAAGGTAATGAATTTCCCGCCATCATGCGGCCAGGTTTGAAGTATGGGTAATTTAGATAAATCTGGATTATCCATTACCACTTCCTGACATTTCCCTTTCCCGGAGGAATGCCCCGGAAACCAGGAAGCTGCCTGTTTCAGGGAAGGCAATAACCGAAGTTTATCAAAGAATCCGGTACGCGGAGTAGTAATGGTTTTGAACAGGTTTTCAATGGCGTCTCCAACATCATCCAGCTTCTCCACACCCAGTGCCAGACACATTCTCTTCTCGGTAGCCATGGCATTCATCAGGACGGGGAATTCAGTTCCGGTATTCTCAAAAAGAACGGCCTTCCCGCCTGCCTTAACAAGTCGGTCTGCTATTTCTGCCATTTCGAGCACCGGAGAAACCGCGGTTTTAATACGGGCCAGTTCTCCCTGCTGATCCAGTAACGTAATAAACTGATTGAGATCTTTATATGCCATCGGTTAAATTCATTTTACACAAAGGTAATTGTTCAGGTCGAATGAAATTGCTGAAAAATCATACAATGCATCGATTCCTTTTACGATCTTTGCACTTTAAGCCGGTTTTCTATGTTAAAATCACGGATTTCATCCTTTCTGCGCTCATTGCACCTTTTGCATGCTACTGATTATTTGCGTTTTATCGTTCAAAAGATAAAAAACAATCAAAAAAACAGTCAGTTTCTGAAAAAAAATCCGGAGATCGTACTCCCGCCTGATTACCTGATTTACGAGTCTTTTCAGCTCGACTATGAAAAGTATTATACCGACAGCATAGAAAGTACAGAATGGCTGGCCGGACTTTTTAAAAAGCATATTTCGGTTTACAATATCAATATCCTCGACTGGGGCTGCGGACCGGCACGCATTATCCGGCATATGCCCAAAGTAATCGGGAATGCCTGTTTTTATTATGGTACCGACTACAATCAAATCACCATCGACTGGTGTAAAAAGAGTATTCATGGAGTGCATTTCTCCGTAAATCAGCTCGAACCACCGCTCGATTACAATCCCAATTTCTTCCATATCATTTATGGAATTTCCATTTTTACACATCTAAGCGAACCCATGCACCTTGCCTGGAGTGCTGAATTACAACGTGTTATGTCGAAAGGAGGGATTGTCCTGATCACTACACAGGGGAATGCATTCCGGATAAAACTAACAGATTCAGAAAGGGCAATATACGATGCCGGGAAACTTGTTGTGCGCGGTAATGTTAAAGAAGGCCATCGCACGTATTCAGCATTCCAGCCTGAAACCTATATGAAGCAACTCTTCAAAGACCTGTCATTACTTGAACACATCCCGGGAGAAATTTCCATCGGCCGCCCACAGCAGGATGTTTGGATTTTTAAGAAAATTTAAGCAGGAACAGCGATAAAATAGTATTCCTTCCCGCTGAGATACAGACTCTCTAATAATTCCAATGATAGTGGATCAGAATTCGAAAGCCATCCTTTTAATGTATAAATTTTCATGTGCAGCGTATTGCATATGAATTCATGCATATCAGCCGGACGAATATTGTAAAAATCAGAAGCTCCTAAACCGAATTCAAAAAGAATCTTGGGGCGAGTTCGCAATATTGTTTTTACCCCCCCATAAGTACCTCATATTCAGCACCTTCTACATCAATCTTAATTAAACCAACTGAAACATTCTCAGGAATTACATCATCCAGTCGATTCAATTTCACATCAATCGGAATAATTTGTGGAGCAGAAATATCATATCTTCTTTGACGTAAGCCACTGTAAGCCGGAGCATTGCTTACATATTGAAATGTTGCACTCCCTGTGTGATCAGACAGGGCACAATCAAAAAGGTGCACATTCGGGTGGTGGCTATATTTTTCCTGAAGCTTTTGAAACATCGCAGGGATAGGTTCAAACGCAAAATGTGAGCCACGAGGTGCAAATTTCAAAAACTGATCCAGAATTTCACCTTTATGACATCCAATGTCAATACAATTTGAATCTGACTTTATTACACGATTATAAATGCGCTGAGCAGCAGCATCATACTGTTGATTCCTGGTAATATAAATCCTGAAAAAATTCAGAATCGATTTAATATATTTGATGATAAACGCTCTGGCCAAAATATCAGGAATTATCTTCCGATTCCGTTTCCTGATGATAAAGACTCATCGCCATCAGGGCAGCCAGGAAACCCCAGAACGGAATAGAAGCTTTGTCAGTATCCAGGAAATTATTCAGAAAGCCATGAATAAAATACGTAAACAAACCCATTGTCAGAGTGATACTGATCAGCCGGATGCGCTTATTTTTCGACCTGTTGTATAACCTGATTCCATAAAAGATCCCGGTTCCGCCAAGCAATACAAAGCTGATCATTCCGAAAATCCCCATTTCAGCCATTGGTCCGATATACTCGCTATGTGCATTTCCGCGATCACCGGCATTGGTACTGATAATGGTACGTTCTTTTGAATTCTGAAACGGAGCATACAGGAACTGATACGTCCCTGGTCCCCAACCTAATAGTGGTCGTTCCCGAAACATCCTCATTGCAGAATTCCAACGGTTAACCCGCTCCAGATTTGATGCATCAGTAGAAATATTGGTGATCGATTTCACATGCTCGGCAACATCTCCACTTGAATCCTGTTTGTTCTTCTCCAGTTTCATGATAATCTGATCCTGCAAAGTAAAAAACAAAGTCAATAATACAACCAAACTCACAAAGACGGTTGTAAATCTGACCTTTAGAACTACCAGTGCCATCAAACCAAGGGCTGCAACAATACTGATCCAGGCAGCACGACTGTAAGAAAGATAAATACCAATCAGTAAAACAACCAAAGCAAGCCCCGAAAACAAACGACCGGTCCGGGTATACCCTTTATCAATCATAAACCCATAAACAACCGGGATAAACATCGCCAGAACAGCCCCATAGGATGTATGATCATTGTAAAATGGGGTCATTACCCAATGGGCAGGATCTTCAGCAAACCCAAAAGTATAGTGGTTAAAAACGGTATAGCAAACCACAATAATCAGGGGAATAGTATATAGCCACAGAAACAGATGAATCTTATTAAACTGCTTAAATAACTGACTAATAATGAAATAGAACGGAATTACAAACCAAAGTCTCGATAATAAAAACTTAAGTGATACAATGGGCAATTCACTCGTCATAGTTGTGATGCCAATCCACAAGAGATTAATAATCACGGCTATACTCAGGGGATGACGCCAGACCTTCCGGTCAAAATCATGAATATACAATTGCCGTAAAAGGAAAATGAGTAAAATACCGGCTAAAAGAGGCTCTGTGGGCAGGGAAACTCCGATTCCCACATCATAATCACGGTACAATACTGCAAGTGGCGTGGCGAAGGTAACGAGCAGGAGTATCTTATCAAGCGAATAAATATACAGTAACAGCAGCAACAGCACAACCGGCAGTAAAAATCCCCAGTATTGTTCCTTATAAACCAGCCAGGCATTGGCCAGAATGAACAATAACCCGAGGAGGTAAACCCATCGTATGCTGATTTTGTCGATCAAACCAGACAGAATTTAAAGTTAAGCATCTGATTTGGTGGCTGATACCGGTTTCAATTTGCGATTTTCGATAATTGAAATCACCACAAGTGCCAGAAAGAATGTTGTTATAGCGCTCAAACTCATGATCAGCCAGGATTTCGGGAAGGCCTTTTTATCAGAAACATAGGGCGTTACAACAATATTCGAATAGGTATAATCCCGGTTGTAATTCAATATAGCCTCATCATAGTTTAGTTTAAACTTACTATAGGCTTCGGCTTCACTCATAGCCAGGCTGCTGAGCATCATCACACGGGAGTCAGTACTTCCGGTAGCATAAGCTTTTGTTCGTTTAGCGGCGCTAAAATTTTTGGGATATCCCTTTTTTTGATCCTTTTCAAATACCTGATCTGCAAAGGTTTTAATGAGTGCAGCATCCGGAACTGCAACAGGTGGGAGTCCCTTTCCGATGGTAATTTCATCAATGGCAGTTTGTATTGAGTCGAGTGTCAGCCTCTTCCTGGCAAGTACATCCTCGAAATTCAGAACCACCTCCTGAAACTTTACTTTATGAAGCCGCTGGACGCTTTTATCATAGTAAGAAATAATGGAATTGACAATGTCACAGGCTGTTTTAGGATCATAATCCATTACATCAATTTCGACTGATTCGAACTCAGTTTTGCGAATTTCGATGCGTTGACCGTACAAATAAAGGAGAGTCGATAAATAATACTTTTTATTCGGATCTATACCCCAATGTTTGCCGAGATCGTACTTTTTGATAATACTATCGCGTATTTCAGAAGATTTAAACAACTGCAGCATCTGTTCCGTTTCGCTTTCATCCGAGTATGGGAAAATATTGGATGGATAAACCACTGCATACGAATTGTATAGAGGTTTAACAAACAATTTACTGGAGAATAGACCGGAAAGTATAATGGCAGCCCCGACCAGAATGATCAGGTGATACTTCCATTTGAAAATAAGTCTGAAGACGTTCATATAATTAAAAAATGAGTCCATATTTAATTCCGGAAGATCAATGTTTAGGTTAATCTTAAATGTTCCGCTCTTTAAGGTTAGCCGAGGTCTTTTTTTTTTAATAGTGGAACGATGGGTTCCAGTTCACTGCGTTTTAAACTCTCTATAATAATGATGACAAGTATACACAATAAAAGTGATGAAAGGGTTGTAATCATCACAATAAGCCAGCGTACAGGATATGATTTTTTCTCAGCCTTGTAGCCACTGTTTACGATAAACTTCTGAGGGAGAACCTGTTCGGCATCAACTTTAGCTTCGGCAAACTTGGCTTTGACAAGACTTAATTGTTTCTTTTCATGCAACAAAGCTTCCCGAAGAGAAACATAAGCTCCGCCATATTTTGCCAGTACACCCATTTTTTCTTCCAGGGCTTTGATCCCACGGGTATTTCCTTTGGCATACTCGATGGCGAGCTGCTGCATGATCATTTCCGACTGGGTTTCATATTCATGAACACCAAGCATACGGAGTGTTGTCATGGAGTCCTCCATCCCGCGCACCTGATGAACCAGATCATTGTATTCTTTCTCTACAATCCGGAAAGCCATTTTAGCACGTTCCTTAATCATCTGATTCTTAACAGAATCCACTAAATCCGCCACATTATTGGCAATATCAGCCGCCATCTGCGGATCCTTATCCAATACAGAAATCTGAACAGCCATAAATTCAGTCCGCTTAAACGTAATATTCCGTTCATATTCCCGGAACAATTTCGTGTTGCGAAAACGTTCTGTACTGTCAATTCCGTAATGTTCCATCAAACGGAACTTCTCAATAACCTTCGACTGTATCTGGTTGGAATTTAATATCTGTAAGAGCTGTTCTGCCTGCTCTTCCTCGCCAAATTCAAGGATATCCTGCTTATTCCCGAAACTTTCACTCAACAGGGCTTTGGAAACCGCATTGGTGCTGGTTGGAAACATAATAACAGTTGACTTATACTTGGGAATAATAAACCAGGGCGATGAAAAAAGAATACTCAGCACTATCGCCACCAGACCGATAATCATCAGGGGGTTTCTCCATTTATAGAGAAACAGAATGAAATTTGTTGAATTAAAACTAAAATTAGAATTATCGTTCATTCAGCCAGCCGTGGATTGCAAAAAGGAGCGTAAAATTAGCACTTTTTTTGAAATCTGCAATAATCTTTTATCTGAAAGCTATTCCTGGATTACGTTCTTTTCAATATCCCCATGAGAGCCCTGAAATGAAATAACCTTAAAATAAAAGCCAGAGACAGACTGCTGATTAACATCAGTGCGAATGAAAAAAGCCAATGAGTATTTAATCTTAATGTAATAATATTCAATAAGATAACACAAGTAACAAACAGCAGCAGCATACTCAGATAGCGCAGGTTCATCTTAAATTTAAAAATTCTGACCACCAGCAACAATTGAATAATGGCTGTAAAAAGTTGAGTTGAAAGGCTGGCCCAGGCTGATCCAACAGCCTGAAAATGGGGAATCAGGATAAAATTCAGCAATAAATTTAACAGCATTCCCAAACAGGCCATGATATTGAGATACTTCAGATTCCCGTTGGCTGTCAGCAGAGTTCCATATATATAGGTAATAGAAATCGGGATAAAGCCAAACATCAGAATGGAAAACACATTGGTAGAGGCCTGAACATGTTCCTTATACAATAAATCCATGATGGGATAGCTGTAAAAAAATGTCCCGAAAGAAATTATGATGGATAAGGTTATCAGCAAGTCTGTTGAAAGCTTAACCATCTGATTAATAGATTCTTTCAGCTTTAACATGCGCGAAAAAATGGGCAACAGCAAACCAGCAAAAAGAAATGCTATCATATTCACAGCATCCAGCAAGCGATAGGCCGATGCATAAATCCCACTCTGTTCCTTTCCTGTACGACCGGGCAGCATACGCTCAAGCATCACCGAATCCAGGCGATTGTATATAGTCATCAGTAAAAACAGAATGGCAAACGGAAAACTCTGTTTGATTATCATTATAAAAAACGGCCGGTTCCAGTTTAGCTTCCGGAATGAAGCCTTACGAATGACCACGAATGCAGCAATGATGGCGGTCAGGATGTAAGCAAGGGTCTGTGCATAAACAAACCATTCAATCCGAAATGGCACGGCAAACAGGTGCCCCCACAAAAGAACAGAGCAAATTCCGATCATAAGAACCCTGTCCAGAACCGACAAAACACTATCAGTACGAAACATCAGCAAGCCGGAAATATTGGAGCGGAAATACAGGATCAGGGAAATCAGAAACTGATTTATGGCCAGAAACATCAGAAAATACAACTGGGTGAACTTATATCCAATTATCAGCGCAACAATCAGAATAACAACGAAATAAACAATTGCTAAAACAAATTTCAATATCAGAATACTGCTAAAATGCTTGTTTAACAGGTGATTATTCTGCGCAATATTCTTGTTGTTAAAATTGGTAATGCCAAAATCCAACAGGATATTAAACAGGAAGGAGAAATTAAAAACCGCAAAATACAAACCATATTCTTCCGCACCCACCAGATTCTGCACAGTCCGGTCGATTCCGAATATCCAGAAAGGTTTGACCAGGAAATTAAGAAACAGAATCAGTCCGAGATTGGTGAGAAACTTTCTTTGCATGTCTGAAAACTACGCCGGTCAGTTGAACAGTTTATTAGCCGGAAATCCTTAATTTTTGTTGATATTTGCAGCAAATTTACCAATATATTTATTTTTGGCCCTGTATTGAGTCCGAATAAAATCAAGAAGCTTGAAAATAGTCGTTAATACCAGATTGCTTATCCACGATAAACTCGAGGGAATTGGTTGGTTTTCTTTCGAAACATTGCGAAGAATTACCACGCAACACCCTGAAGATGAGTTTGTTTTTCTTTTCGACAGAGATTACAGTGAAGAATTTATCTTCTCCGATAATATTACCCCTTTAATCATTTCTCCTCCTGCCCGACATCCGCTGCTATATTACATTTGGTTCAATATAAGCCTGCCTCCTCTCCTAAAAAAACTAAAACCTGATCTGTTTCTTTCACCAGACGGCTATAATTGTCTGCCCTATAAAGGAAAATCTCTTGTCGTTCTGCATGATCTGAATTTCGAACACAGACCCTTCGATCTCCCGTGGTTAACACGCCGTTACTATCAACATTACTTTCCCCGCTTTGCCAGACATGCTACCCGGATTGCCACTGTTTCTGAATATTCAAAAAATGATATTGCAGCACTTTACCAGGTTCCTGCCGATCGCATTGATGTAGTTTACAATGGTGTAAATGACTCCTTTTTTCCCAGTAGTCCCGAACAGCAAAAGGCAACACGTGAAAATATCAGCAACGGCTCACCCTACTTTCTTTTCATAGGTTCATTGCATCCACGAAAAAACCTAACCAACCTTTTCAAAGCATTCGACTTATTTAAAAAGACAGATCCCAATCAGGTAAAACTCGTTATTGCCGGTGCTAAAATGTGGTGGACTCAGGAAATCCGGCTGGCATATGAGTCAATGGAGTACAAGGCAGATGTTATTTTTACAGGCAGAATTTCTGTTGACAAGTTGCATAATGTCATTGGGGCTGCTCTTGCATTAACGTATATTTCTCATTTTGAAGGCTTTGGCATTCCAATCCTCGAAGCCTTTGCCTGCCATACCCCTGTAATTACCTCCAATACCACCTCTATGCCGGAAGTAGCCGGTAATGCTGCTCTTCTGGCCGACCCCTGTGATCCTGAAGCCATTGCGGAAGAATTAACCGAACTGGCAACCAATAAAGACCTTCGGAACGACCTTATAAATAAAGGAGCCATCCGGAAAAACGATTTCAGCTGGCAAAAATCAGCCGATTTATTGTACGAATCCATAAAGAAAACCCAAAACCCCTGATCCCATTATGACGGGAAAATACAACATATTATTATTGGGCAGCGGCGGTCGTGAACATGCCCTGGCCTGGAAAATGGCACAAAGCCCTGCGCTTGGGAAACTCTGGATCGCCCCCGGAAATGCCGGCACATCACTACATGGTGAAAATGTTAACATCTCCGAAACCAATTTTCCGGAATTGCGCGATTTTGCGATCTCCAATGAAGTGAATATGATCGTTGTCGGGCCGGAAGCACCTCTGGTTGCAGGCATTTTTGATTTTTTTCAGAACGATCCCCTGCTAAAAGATATATTATTCATTGGTCCCTCCGCAGCCGGTGCTATGCTCGAAGGAAGCAAGGATTTTGCCAAATCCTTTATGCAAAAACATGGCATCCCTACAGCCGCCTACAAAACATTCGATATACACTCTCTGTCTGAAGCAAAAGAATTCCTCAAAACCCTGCTGGCACCCTATGTTTTAAAAGCCGATGGTCTTGCAGCCGGTAAAGGAGTCCTGATATGCGATTCCCTTGAAAATGCATGTGCCGGACTCGATGATCTGCTGCTGCATACCCGCTTTGGCAAAGCCTCAGAGAAAGTAGTCATCGAAGAATTCCTCCCCGGCATCGAAATGTCGGCTTTTGTCCTGACAGATGGTAATTCCTACGTTATTCTTCCGGAAGCGAAAGACTATAAACGAATCGGTGATGGCGATACCGGACCCAACACCGGTGGTATGGGCTGCGTTTCACCGGTTCCTTTTTATACCCCGGAGTTTCGCCAAAAAGTAGAAACACGCATTATCAAACCCACCATTAACGGACTGAATGAGGATAAAATTCCATTTACCGGATTTGTATTCTTTGGCTTGATGAATGTAAACGGCGACCCTTTTGTAATTGAATACAACTGCAGGCTGGGTGATCCTGAAACAGAGGTTATTTTACCACGGATCGAATCCGATATCATTGCCCTGTTTGAGGCTGCTGCTACCCACACATTGAACCAGTTTCAAATCAGGCTGAATCCGGAAACTGCAGTCGCTGTAATGCTTGTATCCAAAGGCTATCCCGGTGATTATGCAAAAGGAGAAACCATCAGTGGACTTGATTCCCTCAAAGGCGCTTTCCCTTTCCATGCCGGTACCCGTGCCGAGCAGGAAACCAATATTGTTATAACCAATGGAGGGCGCGTGATGGCTCTGATGGCCATGGATAAAACCATTGAATCTGCAAGGAATACAGTTTATCAAAATGTTAAAAATATCCATTTTGATGGCATGAATTTTCGCAGCGATATTGGACTTGATCTTATGAATTTAACAATTGAATAAGCCATGAAACTGGATTTTGAAAATATCCTGCTCCTGCTGATCGCTTTGGGATTCCTCGGCTTTATGGTTGGATTGGTAGGACGAAACACCGGAAATTCGAAAAAGAAAACCCTGAGAGGCGAATCTTTTTACAAATATCTGACCAGTATATCGGTTATTGTACTGCTGCTTGCTGCTTTTCTGTATAGTATTTTATTCAGTTAAACCATGCTCATACGCCTGTTCCGCTCCGATGTGTCCTACCAGATTCTGATTATTCTATTTCTGTCAGGACTCCTGTGGTTCAATGCGTTTGCCAACCCGATTCCTGCACTGTCCTCATCTTCAGATCTCTATCTATACAATCCGGTATTTACGATCTTCTCATCCTGGCCGCTATTGAGTGTCATTCTGGCCTTTATCCTGATGATAACAGAAGCCATATTTCTCAACCTGCTTCTCAGTTCTCATGAGCTCACCCCAAGAAATTCAGCCCTCGCAGCTATCCTGTATATTCTTTTAATGAGCTGGGCTCCGGAAATGCTCACCATCAACCCCATGTTAATCTGCAACGCATTTCTGCTTGCCTATCTCTACCTGTTACTGAGTGTTTTTGAGAAAAAAGAAGCTTTCCAGGAAATTTTTTCAGCAGCAATAGCTGTTTCTATTGCATCATTCTTCGATATTTCCATGGCATGGCTGCTTATTCTCTTGTTTATTACAATGCTCGTTTACAGGCTCTTCTCATGGCGCGAATGGTTTATCTCACTTTTCGGTTTCCTGATTCCCTATTATTTTGCAGCAGTTTACTTCTTCTGGAACGATAAGTTTACACCTTTCGCAGGCTCTTTACAAAAAATCATCAAACCCCATTTTGTTTTTAATTGGTCATTCGATTGGATTTCAACATCTTTCCTTACTATTTTTGGCATTCTGATGATCTGGACCATGCTGGCTGTACTCAATATCATTCAGGAAAAAGTCATCGCTGTCCGAAAAAAGTACACCATGATAATCTGGTTCTTTATCATTACTTTATTCACAATACCGCTTGCCTCTCCGGGCTTTTCTGTCCGGACAGCCATCCTCTTTATTCCTGCAGCAAGTCTCCTCTCCTACTATTTTGGATTGCTCAAAAAACTTTGGATTATGGAATTCATTTTCGGGATTCTTGTTGCATTAATCCTGATCAATCGATTTTAAGATGAAGGTTCTCTATCTAACCTATGATGGCCTGTGCGATCCCCTGGGTCGATCACAGATCATACCATATTTAAAAGGACTCGCCTTAAAAGATGTTCACTTCACCATTATCAGTCTTGAAAAGAAAAATCACCTTACCCAAAATGAAACCGAAATCAGGGCATTGTTCAACAAACTGAATATCAACTGGTTGCCATTGAATTACATTCAGTCTGATTCTGGATGGAAAGCGCTTTTAAACATTGCATCCCTATATCTCCAAACACGAAAATTCTGCCGGAAAGAAAAACCTGATTTTATCCACTGCCGGTCATATATTCCGGCTTTTATTGCAAAAAAACTACAAATCCCATATTTGTTTGATATCCGCGGTTTCTGGATAGATGAAAGGGTCGAAGGGAAAATGTGGTCACTCGATAATCCCCTATACAAAACTGTTTTTCGATTCCTGAAGAAGAAAGAACCGGCCCTCTATGCCGATGCAGCCCATATTATTTCACTCACCCGGAAAGCGATTCCCCGAATCCGGAATTGGGCACCAAAGGTTCCGGTTTCGGTTATTCCCTGCATTGCCGATCCTGTGCACTTCACCACGCAGGCTGAAATGCGCGCAGAAGCCAGAAAACGACTGGAAATTAAAGATTCGGCAGAAGTACTGGTTTATCTGGGATCGCTTGGTTCATGGTATCTCCCGGAAGAAATGATGGATTTCTTCCGGATTTACCAAAAAAACAGCCCTGATGCAATATTCCTGCTGATTACACCCGAAAATGCGGATACCCTTTTCCGGATTATCAGCAAAAAAAATCTGAATCAGGCCTCTATCCGATTTCTTAAAGCAAAACATGATGATGTGCCTCTGTTTCTCGCAGCAGCCGATCTGGCCATTTCATTCATCCGCGATCTTCCATCCAAAGAAGCAAGTTCTCCAACCAAGATTGCAGAATATGCCCTCATGGGACTCCCGATCATTTACAATGCTGTCGGGGATCTCGCAAACCAAGCTGTTGCAGGTGCCCTGGTTCATCAATTTTCAGATGAAAACTACAGAAAAGCCTTACTCGCACTTAAAATTTGGACAGTTGGGGATCCCCGTATCCGGCAGAAAGCATTGGAAACATACAATCCCGAAACCGCCCTCAATACCTACTTTTCTGCCTATCAATCCATTCTTTCTTTACAGAAACATTTCGAACATTAAGTATTGATTTTATCTTTGCCAAATCTCAACACGGACCAATGAATCAAAAACAACCTCATGCCCTTGTCACCGGTGGCGCCGGTTTTATCGGTGCCCATGTGAGCCAACACCTTATTAATATGGGGTTTCGGGTAACAATTGTTGATGATTTAAGTGGGGGGTTCGTTGAAAATATACCCAAAGAAGCCGCCTTTGTAAAAATGTCGGTTACTGATCATGAAGGAATCAATAATCTCTTTCAGAATGCCGGTTTCGATTATGTTTACCACCTGGCTGCCTATGCTGCAGAAGGTTTGAGCCATTTCATCCGCAGATTTAACTACAACAATAACCTGATTGGCAGCATTAATCTTATCAATGCCTCCATTTGCCACAATATCAAAACCTTTGTATTTACATCATCCATTGCTGTCTATGGCAAAGGACAGCTGCCAATGACAGAAACCCTTGTCCCTGTCCCGGAAGATCCTTATGGCATTGCCAAACTGGCTGTAGAACAAGACCTGAAGACAGCCGCAGAAATGTTCGGACTGAATTTTGTCATTTTCAGACCCCATAACGTATATGGTGAATTGCAAAATACAGGCGACTTGTACCGGAATGTGATCGGAATTTTTATGAATCAGCTTTTAACCGGAAAATCGCTGACCCTGTTCGGAGATGGCATGCAAACCCGGGCATTTAGTTATATCGATGATGTTGCTCCATATATCGCCAAATCGGTTTTGATCCCGGAAGCCATCAATGAGGTATTTAATATCGGTGCTGATCAGGAATATTCAGTCCTCGAACTGGCCGATAAGGTTATGCAAGCCATGGGAATCAAAAAGGAAATTCAGTTTCTCCCTGAACGGCTTGAAGTCAAACATGCCTGGGCTGATCACGCCAAAGCAAAAAAGACATTCCATATCAATGAACTGACACCCCTGGATTCCGGCCTGAAAAAAATGGCTGAATGGGCCATGCAATCCGGTTCCAAAACATCCGGTGAGTTTACAGATATTGAAATTCATAAAAATCTGCCAAAATCCTGGACAAAATGAGTAAAGTCCTGTTCATTGCTTCACATCGGCTAAACCGCGCTCCGGCCCAACGATTCCGCTTCGAACAATATTTCAGATTCCTCTCAGAAAACGGTGTCCAATGCGAGTTATCAAGCCTGATCACCGAAAAACAGGATTACTTTATTTACAAACCCGGATATTTATTGAAAAAAATCTGGCTTTTTTTAATCCAATCTAAATTTATCCGGTTAAAGAATCTACTGAATATCAATCAGTTCGACACCATTTTTGTCAACCGGGAAGCATTACTCACAGGTTCAGTATTTTTTGAAAAACAATTCGCCCGGTCAAAAGCCAGATTGATTTTCGATTTCGATGATGCAATCTGGAAACCCAATGTCTCCGATGCAAACAAAAGATTTGCATGGTTGAAAAACCCCGCAAAAACAGCAAAAATTCTCGCAATGGCTGATGTTGTCATAGCCGGAAATCAATACCTGGCAGAATATGCATCCGCATTTAATAAAAATATCATTATTATCCCGACTACCATCAACACCGAAGAATATCTTCCAATAAGCAAACCTGATAAAAACAACCCGGTATGCATTGGCTGGAGTGGCAGCATCACCACTATACAACACTTTAAAAGTATTATCCCTGTTTTATACCGGATTAAGGAAAAATATTTGTCAAATGTTTGCTTTAAACTTATCGGAGATGATACCTTTCATGACCCAAAACTTGAATTAAACGGTCTGGCCTGGAATAGTCAAAGTGAAATTACAGAACTTTCAACCTTTGATATTGGCATAATGCCCCTGCCGGATGATGAATGGTCAAAAGGAAAATGCGGACTGAAAGGCCTGCAGTACATGGCATTAGAAATCCCGGCTGTGATGTCGCCGGTAGGTGTGAATACAGAAATTATCCAGGATGGAATCAACGGATTTCTGCCTGTGGATGAAGAAGAATGGTTCAATAAACTTAGTCTGCTCATCGAAAGTCCTGAACGAAGAAAACAAATGGGAACCAATGCCCGGACAACTGTTATCAACAACTATTCATATGAATCCTGGAAATACGCCTATTTAAAGCTTCTGAAGCATTGAAAATACTCAAACCATACTTCGATATCACCAAAACAGAAGCAGGCTGCGACGAAGCCGGAAGAGGTGCTTTGGCGGGACCCGTTGTAGCTGCTGCTGTTATACTGCCAAAGGACTTCATGAATAATGAACTCGATGATTCCAAAAAACTGACTAAACAACAAAGAATAAAACTGAGAGAAATTATCGAAGCCAGGGCAGTATCATTCTCCGTCCAGTTTCTTGATCATACCATTATAGATCAGATTAACATCCTGAACGCCTCCATTCAGGCAATGCACAATGCAGTAGATCAGCTTAACATTAAACCAGATTACTTGCTAATCGACGGAAACCGCTTCCACGCATATCCGTCCATCCCCCATCTTTGCATAATTGGCGGCGACGGGCTCTATATGTCAATTGCAGCGGCATCAGTCATGGCAAAAACAAGTCGCGACAAATACATGACTGAACTGCATGAACAATATCCTGTATATGGATGGAATGAAAACAAAGGCTACGGCACAAAAAAACACGTTGAAGCCATCATCCGTTATGGTTTATGCCCCTATCACCGAAAAACCTTCCAGTTAAAATCTCAACTTCGTCTGCCACTTTGATCCCCAAATAAAACTCCCTCAATTAAACCGAGAACAAATCGGGTTTTGTATTACGCAACCACAGCCGTTGTCCGGGATAAATATGCATACCTTCTTTCATCCTGTTCTTTTTCAGCAGATGTTTCGTTTTAACACCATATAACTGTGAAATTGTGTATAGGCTTTCCCCGGATTTAACAACATGATACTCAATCGTAGCCTTTCTTCGTTTTGGCTGCAGATAAATAATTTGTCCTGAAGAAAGCTTTTCGTTTTTCTTAAGTTCATTATAGCGGATAATCTGCCATGGCATCACCCCGAGATCACGTGAAATCGATTCAAAACTATCCCCTTTTCTGGCAACAATATATTTGACACCATTATTCAAAGAAACCTGTCGTTGAAATTTGCCAAGATCAATCACATCAACAACATCCTGCTCACCCATTTTTTTGTACTCAATCGGTAATTTAGTCAAGTCAAATTCGGGTTCAACATAAGGTTTCATATCCCCGCCTCTGTCGTACTCAAACAATTTGTTCTCTTCAATCAATTTGATCAACAAACGGGCATAATTCGGGTTGGTGGCATACCCGGCCTTTTTTAATCCATGAGCCCACGACTGGTAATCAGTAACTTCATATTGAAATAAAAAAGCATAGCGGGATCTGGTCATCAGAAACAACGAATGATCCTCAAAACTTTCTTCAGGTTTGGTATATTTTCTAAAACATTCATTCGCCTCATCGTCATCCATATGAAAAACCGGACCAGTCCAGGTCTCATGACACTTTATACCAAAATGATTATTGGCCTTAAGTGCCAGTTCACTGTTCCCGTTACCCGATTCAAGCAATCCCTGAGCCAGGGTAATACTCGCCGGTATATTATGTTCCTTCATCTTCCGGATCGCAATAGCCTTATACCTGTCAACATAATCGGCAACCGATAAACGTGGAGCACTTTGCTGGCCGGAAACAAGCTGCAAACATAAACTGAACATAAAACTCAACCAGAATAACCGCATACGACCAAATATTCTATTTAAACAAAAATACAACGAAAAAAATGCATCCCGTTATATCTGTCAACCAGATATCCACATCCGATTGTTAAATTTTTTATCTTCATTGCAAGAATTATAAGCATGAAACTTATCCGAAAATATTTCCCTGATCTAACTGAATTACAATACAATACATTAGAAACAGCCTTGCATCTCTACCAGGAATGGAACGAAAAAATCAATGTGATCTCCCGAAAAGATATGGAATTTCTGGAGGAACATCACTTTATCCATTCAATGGCCATTGCAAAACACATTCAATTTAAACCCGAAGCAACGATTTTGGATGTGGGAACAGGTGGGGGATTCCCGGGAATCCCTTTAGCAATATTATTCCCGGAAACACAATTCACGCTATTGGACTCCATCGCAAAAAAAATAAAAGTAGTAGAAGAAATTGCAAAAGAACTACAACTGACGAATGTAATTCCAACCGTCAACAGAGTAGAGAATATAACCCGGAAATTCGATTTCATCACAGCACGGGCTGTTACAGCACTCCCCGAATTTTGTATGAAAGTCACAAAAAACATATCCTCAAAATCCTATAACCAAATCCCAAATGGTATCCTCTATCTCAAAGGAGGAAATTTTGATGATGAACTCTCCAGAATTAATCTTCTTTACCGGATAACTCCCCTTTCAAACTATTTTGAGGAGGAATTCTTCGAAACAAAAAAACTGATCCACCTCTATTAGTAACCAGTAACCAGTAACCAGTAACCAGTAAAAACGGCAAAACTGCTCCCTTCTCCTCGAGGAGAAGGGCTGGGG
>CAYLTH010000020.1:0-13496 GCA_964386485.1 uncultured Bacteroidales bacterium
AGCCTTTCATCAACTTTTTACCAGAAATTATTACCAAAGCATTGATGAAATTCTTCAACTAACAAAGAATAAAAAACGAGTGAGGGGGAAGTCCAATGTTTAATCCGGTTAACGTAGTCCACGTCTATTATGCTGAAAAGCTTGTTGGTCGCATCGCACTGTCGTCAGATTTTCGATGTGTCTTTGAATATGATCCGGAATGGATCCAAAGCGGTTTTTCAATATCTCCGTTTTACCTTCCACTGAAAACCGGAGTTTTCACCTCCAGGGCAGAACCTTTTAATGGATTGTTTGGTGTCTTCGCCGATAGTTTACCAGACGGTTGGAGCCACCTGCTAATGGATCGGTGGCTAATCAGTCAGGGAATAAAACCCGCATCCTTAACCGTACTCGACCGCCTATGTCTGGTCGGTAAAAACGGAATGGGAGCACTTACCTATGAACCAGACAGAAGCCCGGACAGAAGCCTTGAAAACCAGACTATTGATTACTACCAGAAGGAAGTTGAGAAAATTTTAAAGGAGGATTATACCGGATCATTGCAGGAATTGATGAACAAAGCCGGTTCTTCCGGAGGAGCCCGACCAAAGATTCTATTGGCATGTGATGATGGTCACTGGTTGGTAAAGTTCCGGTCAAACCTTGATCCGGCAGAAATCGGGAAAATTGAATACCATTATTCTTTATTGGCAAAAAGTTGTGGAATAGAGATGTCCGAAACCTGTCTGATGGAAGGTAAATATTTTGCAACCAAACGATTTGATATTGAAGGTGACAAAAGAATTCATGTCCATTCTGCCGCAGGTTTACTCCATGCAAGTCATCGACTCCCATCATTGGATTATAGCGGGCTTATGAAAGCGACCACCCTGCTGACCCGTGATTTGAATGAAACAGAAAAAATGTTCCGTCTGATGGTTTTCAATGTGTTAATAGGAAATAAAGACGATCATGCAAAGAATTTTTCGTTTCTTTTTAAAAACGGGCAATGGATAGTGTCGCCCGCTTACGACCTTCTTCCATCTGAAGGATTTAACGGTCACCATACAACCTCCGTGAATGGCAATGGAAAACCCGGAATATCAGATTGTCTGGCTGTCGCAAAAGAAAGTTCATTCCCGATTACCAGAGCAGAAACGATTATTGAAGAAGTCGAAAATGGCCTCAAATCCCATCCTACTCCACTTTAGAAAAAATGGCCGTATAGTTTTTGCCGTACTTTTTTGCGCATTTCGGACAGGTGGTATACCACATCAGTAACTTGCCGGTTTTTAAGCCTTTGGCTCCGGCTTTTTCTTTAAAATCCTTCACCCATTTGCCGGTGTCCTTAAAGGGTCCTTCATAAACCCGGCAATAAAATTTACCGCTGAGGGTCGTATTTTCTGTTCCGGGGATTTCCTTGTCGACTGCCAGATATAAATCCATATTCCAGCCGGAAGTATGATCAGACAGGCAGAGGTAGTCTGTTACTTTTGCATCGGCGGCTGTAACCTTTTGGTCGAGCCGTTTCATGGCCTTGCCAAAATTCAAAGGCATATACCAGATGGTACAGACCTTGTCTTTAATAAATCGCTTGTTATCCCATTCCAGAATTTGGTCATGCCAGGGTAGCGGGTCAAATTCGGGACAGCAGATTGAATCGGAAACTGTTGATGTTGACATAATTACCTCCTTGTTTGTGAACAAACAAATATACGAAAAATTCATAAATAATAATCAGGAAATCTATCCGTTTATTAAACATTCCCTACCCAATTATTCACAAACCCATCCGATATGCGCATCTGATCTGTACGCTAAAACCCTAACAACAGATACGATGAACAAACCACAGCTTGCATCTGTCATTTTTCTAATGACAGTTATCTCCGTCATGCCTGAACTCTTTGCACAGGATACCATCCGGAGCAGTGTGTATTTCGGCTACAACAAACAGGAAATCAGCCCGGCTGAACAGGCGCGGCTCGATAGCCTTTTAAATTCCCTTGGCGACTGCCCGGTCCGCTACATCCGGATTACCGGAAACACAGATGCATCGGGCAGTACAGAATACAACCAGCGACTTTCGGCTGAAAGAGCCCGGGAGGTTTATGATTATCTGGCATCAAAAGGCATGAAAGCCGAACAACTCGAAATCCTGTCTCAGGGAAAATCATTGCCATTATATAATGGTGATGACGAAAATGCAATGGCCGGCAACCGCCGCTGCGATATCGAATTTACACTCTGGGAAGATAACACGGCTATTCCCTTTGCTGCTCTGGTGGGAAAAGAAAAATTTGTAAGCCGGGACAAGGGAGAACTAAAATTGAGTGGTGAAATCCTGCTTCGGTCGAAAATGGATGACAACGGGAATATTCCGGAAATCCGCCTGAATGTGCGCCCGAATCTCATTTCTGATGTACAGAAACTATTGAAAAACAACTATCTGACCATGTCGCCTTCCGGCAGTATTCTTGTTCCGGCTGCCATTATTGAATGGAATAAAACCGGATCAGCACCTTCTACAGCCATAAGCGAAGAGCATATCCGCTTTGAAGAACCGCTGGAAATGATCCTCCCTGTTAAGGTTTGCAACTGCAAGCCCAAAGATGTGAGCCTATGGAAACCGGTGAAACTGGATACAGTCCTGATTGGCTGGGAACGGGTGAACGACAGCGTGCAACTGACCAAAAAGAACCGGGTTCAGCAGTATGTTGTACCTGTCAGGACAACAGAAACCTTTGCGCTGATGTGTGAACCGGCAACAAAGAAGAAAGTGTTTGTTTTCAAGGGTTTACATGATGCGTCGCTTAAAGTGGTCTATACCCGTGCCAAAGTAATTGTAAGCGGAAACGAAATTGAACCGGGTGTAATTGAAATTCTTTTGCCGGATATCAAAGAAATTCCAAGAGTCTATGCCAAAGGGATTTCTGATGATAATGAACTTTTTACACTGAACGGTAAACGATTGTCCGAATGCAGGCATAATCTGATTACAGGCGAATATACCCTTCGGCGAAGCGACTTCCGGAAGAAAACACCGCAACGTCTGAAAAAAGTAGATCGTGATGATGTAATTTTCAGTTTCGTTCCATTTTAATACTTATGGCCATGAAAAAATCCTTATTTATTCTATTGGCATTGCTGACAATCTGTGTTGCATCCAGCCAGGCTGCAAAAAAAATCAGTCTCACAGACGCAGCCGATAAAAATCTGATTTCCTGCAGTATTATCCATCTTTCGGGTTCTCCCGACAGTCTTCTCCGGAAAGGAGGTCATCCGCTGGAACTGAGTCTGAACAACCTTAGCGGAGAATCGCTGCAGCTGGTGGTCGCATCCGGTCAGCGTTTCCGCAGTCTGGATTCCTCATTTCAGAATCTGATGATCCTCGAAAACCAGATGATAACCCTGAAACCGGGTGAGAAAAAAAAGGCAGCTCTGATCGGAGTCTGTATCAATAAATCCAAATCCAGTCCCGGCAAAAACAAATATAAAATCGGGAAACTGGCCTCCGGAGTATTGCTGAAAGTGGCGAATTTCCTGGGGAATAAACGAATTTACGGCGGCACAGCCCAGCAGGCGGTGTGGACGATTACCGATAATTCCTCGATCGAAAATGTGAAGGGAAATAATAATTATCAAACCCGGATGGTCCGCAGTTTTCTCTATGAAACAACAGGACGGGCACGGCCTCCCCGGGATGTTGATCCTTTAAGCTATCCGAATGTGGCCCTGAAAGGCAAGGTGAACTGGTTGATGCCGGCCGACCAGAAAGTGAGTATGGCTGTTTTGGACCAGGAAGAAAAAATATTGGGTTATCTTTTCAGGGATTATTCGTTTAAAAAGGGAAACCAGGCGTATCAGTTTGAATTCATGGATGATGCACTGTTGCCGGGGATTACCTACAAAATTCAGGTGCTATCGGGGACAACTGTTCTGCATGAATATGCGGTGAAAAGCCGGGAGGAAAAAAGCGGATAAAATTTGCTTATTCACATAAGGATATTCAATCTTCGCACAATAATAGAATTTAGACACAACTTAATAATAGAGATGCGGAAATAATCAAGGCTGATGGGATTGCTTCTTTTTGCATATCAATCGCACATGTGCAAGAGGTTCCTCGCTATCGCTCGGAATGACACATCGCGCCGGTTCATAGGAGATAATAACCCTCAGGAGGCTTTGCCTCCTGAGGGAATTACTTTTTTTTGATCATGCGTGCGGGCCGTCATTCCGACCAAAGGGAGGAATCTGCTTTGGTTCGGGTGCACTATGGCTTGTCATTCCGGGCGCTGGGAATCTCGCTATCTTAAAAACCAATCAACTGATTCAATTTGCAATCTGAATGATCAGTAAATGAGGAAAATGTGCAGGTTTTTGTGTGCAAATGTGCAGATCTGCTTGTGTGCTGACCTGCCTGACTGCGTCACGCAGGCAGGTGTGCAGGATATTTATGCAAGTTATTGTTAATGAATAACATATTGTCTTCAATATTAACAAAAAGAGGTTCCTCGCAATCGCTCGGAATGACACTTCGCTCCGGTTCATAGGAGATAATAACCCTCAGGAGGCTTTGCCTCCTGAGGGAATTACTTTTTTTTGATCATGCATGCGGGCCGTCATTCCGACCAAAGGGAGGAATCTGCTTAGGTTCGGGATACTCCAGAAAATTTTAACTTTGACCTGCTCCCTTCCCCGGGTGGAGGAAAGCTTGTCCCGCTGAATAAAGTGAGGGAGGTTGGGGATGGTGACAGGCTTAATCAACAACAACCCATTTCAATAAAAACATCTTTTCCCTGCTTTGAATCCTTATTAAATAAACACCGGGTGAAAAGGATGCTTCCGGAAGAGTGTAATTTCCTTTCAGGTTTTGATTCAGCAACATGGAACCACCTGCTGAATAAATATGTATATCATACCCGGATGATTCATCCTGTGTTGTTATCACAGAACCACAAAGCCGGAAGTCCGCTTTACCTGTATTGTTAGCTGATGCATAGTTTGATGTCACCCCGCAGAATACAGCATTCAGTGTATCGGCCAGCGGAGTTGCTCCAACAATGCCGGATCCGGGAGAGGATTCAATATAATCGCCCGTCAGTTCCCAGATAATGGCACCGCGGAGAGCGTGATTCATGATATAGGCGGCTTTTTCGGCGATGGACTGCTCATTGTCGTATGAAACAAAGGTATTGAGATTGCCTGTTCCCAGAAGATAGGGTACACGCGCCTGTGCATCGAAATGTGCTGTGAACAGGTTCATTTTATTCAGGATGTTATAATACTGAGGCGTACCGGCATCTTCCCAGAATGTTGCATTATCCGGCTGCATGAGCGATGAACCGAAAAGTGCCGGAGCTCCGTTTGTTTTTACGGATCTCCCATAAAAAGCAACACCGGCATTTATTTTATCGGGCGGTACATTGTGTACATTGATCAGTTCCTGCACGGCAGCATCCAGATTAAACAACTGATCTCCCTGGGTCGGTGCATATAAAGGGGAATTATGATTGGTTTCCGCATCCCAGGAACCGAAGAAATCATAACTCATCAGGTTTACAGAATTCAACAATGGCAGCACCTGCGGCCAGTCGATATTCTGCATATTCAGTGTTGAAGCACTAAAACAGGAGGTGAGCAACAGGGGATGTCCGGCAACCGTCTCGAAAGCGGTAAGGGAATCTCTGACCTGCTGCAGAAGCAGGGTAAAGTTGACTTCATCCGCCGGAGTTCCGCCATTGGGCGCATATCCCGGATATTCCCAGTCGATATCAATGCCATCCAGATTGTAAAAACTGCACAGATTAATGCAATTATGCGCGAACAATGCTCTTTTAGCGGGATCGGCTGCAATGGCCGGGAAATGTTGTGAATCATTCCAGCCTCCCAGAGAAATCAGCACTTTGACCCCATGATTGTGAGCCAGATCAATTAATGAAGTATTCGGGTAATATGATGGTGGCGTTGTACTCCAGTTGATCTCCCCTTTCAACAGAATTTCATCCGAATAGGGATCTGTTCCCAGAATGGAGGCATCGGCTTTCGGACTAAAAAAAGCAAAGTTGATGATACTGTATTTGCTGTAATCAATCGAGGCCGGGTCCACAAGTTTATTCCGGTCGTACCATTGCCAGCCCGGATAATACGCAATGACTTCCCGGCAAGGCTGGGCGATGGCCGTCAGATACAGCGAACTCAGAATTGCAAATACGAATAGCCTTGTTTTCATAGCAGAAGCATTGATGAAAGATTCTCAGACAAAAATAATTGAAACCCGTTAACATTCATTCAATTCTGTATATTTGTCAGGATGAAGCAGGTAAAACCCATATTCGATATGCTTTCCGGTTTAATCGGGTCGGTAACCGGATGGATAGTAGAGCGTAAGGAGAAGCTAAGGCGGATTTTCCTGTATGTTTTTATCATTCTCGGGCTGATTATCATTTTTAGCTTTATTTTCCGGAATGCCTTATTTTCCTGGTACCTTGAGAAGAAAATTGCCTCTTTTAATCAACACAATCACGCGGAGTTAAAAGTGGAACGTGCCCGGATTATGGGTCTGAGCGGCGTAGAAATCGATCGTTTACTGCTTCGTCCGCAAGGTGGTGATACCCTGTTCTCGTCTGAAAAAGTTTATGCTTCGGTAAATTTCTGGAAGCTGCTGATCGGACGGATTTCGCTGACGGATTTTGAACTGGAAAATACCCGCCTGAACCTGGTCCGGAAAGATAGTCTGACGAATTATATGTTTCTGCTGGAGCGGAGATCGGGCAAACGCGACACGACAAAAACGGAAATAGCCGGCAACTATGCCCTGCGTGCGGAGCGGCTCCTGGATGCCGCATTCGACAAGATCCCCAATCATCTGCGGATTATCCATTTCACCATTACATCCCGAACCAACGATCATGTAGTAGCGCTTCGGCTTGATACGCTTGACATCCGTGACCAGCAATTTGCCGCACCCCTCTATATCAGTGAAAATGATCATCATGCTACCTGGTTAATCAGTGGTGAATTGAATAAAGGTGACCGCGAAGCCAAATTCAAAATGACGGCAACCGATACGAGCGGCATCAGTATACCCTACATCAAACACAAATGGGATGCCGACATCAGGTTTGATTCGGCGTGGTTCACCCTGGCAGAAGAATCGGGACCGGACGGAACCACGGTGATGAAGGGTCAGGCTTTTGTAAACAATCTGCAGGTTCAGCATGAACGGATTTCCACTGAAAAGGTGATACTGAAACAGAGCGGGATGGACTATCAACTGAATATAGGGGCAGATTATTTTGAACTCGACAGCAATACAACGGTGAGTCTGAATGAGCTGAGTCTGCATCCGTATATGCGGTATCGCCCAAAACCTGACAAACAAATCACGTTGCAGTTGCACAAAGAAAATTTCCCGGCACAGGAACTATTTTCCTCCCTGCCAATCGGGCTGTTTGATAACCTGCAGGGGATAAAAACCAAGGGGAATCTGAGTTTTAAATTCGATTTTTTTGTGGATCTGAACATTCCCGACAGCCTGAGATTCTTCTGTGACCTGGTTCCGCATCAATTCAATGTTTTATCCTACGGACGCGGGAATTTACGCAAACTGAACGAAAGCTTCGAATACACAGCCTATGAACGTGGACAAGCAGTTCGCAGTTTTTTAGTCGGGCCGGAGAATCCTGATTTCCGCAGCCTGGATCAGATTTCACCCTTCCTGCAGGTGAGTGTTCTCAATTCGGAAGACGGGGCATTTTACGGGCATCAGGGATTTATGGCCGAGGCCTTTCGCGAAAGTATAGTCACCAATATCAAGGCCAGGCGGTTTGCCCGGGGTGGTAGTACGATCAGTATGCAACTAGTTAAAAATGTGTTTCTTAACCGCAATAAAACCATTGTACGAAAAATTGAAGAAGCTTTGATAGTGTGGATGATCGAACGGATGCGTATTGCCTCCAAAGACCGCATGTACGAAGTGTATCTGAATGTCATCGAATGGGGGCCGATGGTGTATGGTGCCAATGAGGCGTCACAGTTTTATTTTTCAAAAGATGTTTCAAAACTAAGTCTGGCGGAGGCAATTTACATGGCATCCATCATTCCCAGACCGAAAGGGTTTATGTATTCGTTTGAACCCAACGGTGATTTCAGGGAATATTTAAAAAATTACTATAGCCGGATTTCAGAAAAAATGCTGCGAAAAGGGCAAATTGCCCAGTCGGATTTCGACCAGTTGCTTCCCTTTGTTGAACTCAAAGGTCCGGCAAAACTCCTGTTGAAAAAAGCTGATACGACGCTCATCATGCCGGATTTGCCCTTTATCGAAGAACTCGAAAAGGTGGATGCGAATTAATCAGGGCTTCTTTTTCAAAGGTTTTAATAAGTCTTCCAGACCATTGAGTTTAATCTCATAAATCGTCCGCAATTGCATACCGAGTTTTCCCTGTGGAAAGCCGGTGCGGTTGAACCATTCGAGATAGGAAACAGGTAAATCACACAATAATCTGCCCTGAAATTTTCCAAAAGGCATTTTGATCGTAACAAGGTCGATGAGGATCTGGCTGTCGGGTTCCATGATTCGAAATTAGGATTCGGTATTTGATTGATTCTGAAGTTCCTGAATGATTATCAAAACATCCGGATAGTCTTTGGCATGCATCAGTTTGTCGCGCCATTCGGCGGCACCGTTAAAGCCGTTAAGATAAATCTTAAAGAAGCGTTTCATCAGATTAAAGCTTTTTTCGCCTTTCCAGGTTTGATCGAACAGAAAAAGATGCCGGAGCATGAGATTGATTTTTGCGTTCTGATCAGGCGGGATGGCGTCTTTGCTGAACAGCCAGGGATTTTTAAAGATGCCTGTTCCAATCATGACCCCATCCACCCCATAATCCCTGACTTTGGTGTTGGCTTCTTCAATGCTTTTTACATCGCCATTCCCCAGAATTAACGAATGGCTTCCTTTTGCATTGCGCAATTGTACGGCTTTTCCGATTTCTTCCCAGCTGGCAAGTCCTTCACTCTGCATTTTCTGGGTTCTGCCATGTACAATAATGGCTTCCGGCGCTGTTTCCAGCAGATGACTGATCCATTCTTCGGTAATGACGCGGTTAAACCCGATGCGGGTTTTCACACTGACCGGTAAATATGTGCCTTCGCGGGTTGCATACACAATTTCTTTTGCCAGTTCGGGATAATTGATGAGTGCTGAACAGCATTTCTTTTTCACCACTTTGGAAACAGGACATCCCATATTTACATCAATCCCGTCGAAAAGACCCAGGGATGTAACAAACGCAGCACTTTCTCTGAATTTTTCGGGATCAGAACCCCAGATCTGGGCCACCAGCTTGACATTCATTGCTTTCAGCAACTCCTTTTCCTGATCGCGTACCAGCAGACGTTCCATCACCTTCACCCGGCCGCGTTCGTGGCATAATCCATCGGTTGAGGTAAACTCTGTAAATAAAATATGTAGAGCAGCAGGATCGGAAACCGAAAGGATCAATTCCCTAAAAACCGTGTCGGTCACATCCTCCATGGGAGCCAAAGCGAAGAGGGGTTTAGACAGTTCTTTCCAGAAATTTGGCATAAAATCGGTTTACGGTTGCAGAGATTGAAAAAAGAAACAAAACTACGGCAGGATTGATCATCATTGGAAGAAAAATTAATAACATTTCACTAACTTTATGGCTATGAAAATAACACCTTACGGAGCAGCCGGCGGAGAAGTAACCGGTTCAGCCTATCATCTTCAGACAAAAACCGCCAATATCCTGATTGACTTTGGCTTATATCAGGGTGGCAAACAAAAGGAAGCCCGGAACTTCCAGCCGACCAAATTCAACATCGCTCAACTGGATGCGGTTTTGCTGACACATGCCCATCTTGATCATTGCGGGCGAACACCGCTTTTGGTTAAAAATGGCTATTCAGGTAAAATCTGGTGTACTCCTGCAACTGCCGACCTTGCGGATCTGATGTTGCACGACAGTGCCCGGATTCAGGTTTCGGATATGGATCGAACCAACCGTAAACGCGAGCGTGCAGGACTTCCTCCGCTCGAACCTTTGTATACCCCGGATGATGTGGACCGGATGACGCCACTTTTCAGGACAGTACCCTATGATCAGGAAATCGAAATTGCCGAAGGAATCCGGGTCACATTTGTTGAAGCCGGTCATATGCTTGGTTCGTCGTGTATTGAATTGCTCATCACCGAGAATGGTCACCAGAAAACAGTAGTTTTTTCGGGTGATCTGGGGCCGCTCAACATTCCGATACTGGAGGATTATGAAAAAATCCGGAAAGCGGATGTGGTTTTTATGGAATCAACCTATGGTGATCGTGACCATAAATCCTTTGATGATACGGTTGAAGAATTCTTTGAGATTATCCGGAAGGCTGTTGACCAGAAACAAAAAATTCTGGTTCCCAGTTTCGCGGTGGGAAGGGCGCAAATGCTGATGACCTTGCTGGCCTGGGCATTCCGGACAAAACAGCTCCCTCCTTTTCCGGTATATCTGGATAGTCCGATGGCCAATAGTGCCTTTAATATCTATAACCGTCATCCTGAATTATGGGATAAGGATATGGTTGAATTCAGCAGCAAGCGCAGTGTGAGTGATGAATTAAAGCTCACCCATTCGAAGGTTTGTATTACCGCTGAAGAAAGCATGGAACTGAATACTGCCCAGGGGCCCTGTTTAATTCTTGCCGGAGCCGGCATGTGCAATGCCGGTCGTATTTTACATCATTTGCGAAACAGCTTATTTAAACCTCAAACGGTGGTCATTATGGTTGGATATCAGGGTGAAGGAACACTGGGTCGGAATCTTGTTGACGGAAAAAAAGAAATAAAGATTTTCGGGGAGAAAATTGTGGTGAAAGCCGATATCCATACACTTGGCGGATTCAGTGCCCATGCAGGTCAGACAGATCTGCTGAACTGGCTTAGCAGTATGGCTCCTGGTAAACCCCGGCTGATTCTGGCTCATGGTGAAGACCGTGCACGTGACCCATTGGCTGCTGAGATAAAAAAACGCTTTAAAATTACAGCCGAGAAGGCCGATATGGCCCGAACCATCAAGTGTTAAGAATCCTTAATTGAGGTTTTGGTGGCGTGTTAAAAAATTCTTTATGTTTGTAAGACTTAAAAAACAACATATGAAAAAAATTGTACTTTTATTATTTGTCAGCATTTTTTATTGGGGAAATTGTCTCCATGCCCAAACTCAGAATGCATTAAATTTTGACAACATAGACGATAATGTGAATGCTCCCTTTGCATCTGCACTGATCACCGGATCCACACAGATTTCGCTTTCTATGTGGGTTAAGCCTATGAATTCAAACATTTCCTTTCCGGATTATGATGGATTTGCCGGATTCCGGAATAATACGGATGCTGATTTCTATATTGTACAGCATGGAAACGGCATGGTTGAAGCCCGGTTCCGGAATTCAGCCGGAGTTGCTCATGATGTTGTTTTCAACGGTTTGATTATCAATGAATGGCAACATTTTGCCTTTGTTTATAATGAAAGTATGGTCCGCTTGTATCACAACGGTGTTATGGTGGGTTCAACTCCGGCATCGGGGACCATCACCAATACCGACCTTTCCCTTATGATCGGGAGCATGGTATACAGTACCGTGAATTATTACTTATATGGGGAGCTTGATGAGATTGGTTTGTGGAACAGGGCTATTAACCAAAGTGAAATTAACTGTCTTTATTCCGGCGGCCTCAACCCAAACTCTCCCAATCTGGTATTGGCCTATAACTTTAATCAGGGAACGGCCGGTGCTAACAATACAGGTATTAATTCACTCACTCCTATTGCAGGAGCCATCAATGGAAGTTTAAATGGTTTTGGACTGAATGGTGCCACCTCGAATTGGGTAAACGGAGTGAATGCGGGGGCAACTATCAATGCCACGATTTGCAGCGGCCAATCATATCAATTTGGAACACAAACACTTACACAACCTGGCACCTATTCTGCAACCTTTGCCTCTTCAACTGGTTGTGATTCAACGGTTTTCCTCAATCTTACTGTTACTCCTTTGAATACAAGTCTGGCTGTGACCGGTATAACTATATATGCGATGCTGTCCGGTGCTACATATCAATGGGTAAACTGTAATACAGGATTTTCCTGGGTTTCAGGCGCAATCAATCAAAGCTTTACAGCCACTGCAAACGGGAGCTATGCCGTTATTCTCACGGATGGAAGCTGTACAGATACTTCTGTGTGTATTCCTATTACAACTGTTGGTGTAGATGGAATTCATCCTGCCGAAATGCTAAATGTCTTTCCTAACCCTGTAAATGATCAGCTTGTTATAGAAGTTGGCAAAACAGTTGGCAGTTTGCACATATGTATCCGTGATCTGAGTGGCAGGATTATCCGTGAGAACCAGTTTATGAATACAGATCAATGTAATCTTGAAACTTCACAACTGAGTCAGGGAACCTATTTTGTCGAAATCAATTATGATGGAATAACCCAAACCCGGAGAATTGTAAAGGAATAAATACTAGAATTCCTCTTCCATTCCTCCACCACCACCGGTATCTGTTTTCTTTCTGGCTTTTTGTTTGATGCCACCACCGATTTTCCAGGTGAGTCCGGCATACAGTATGCGTGTTTCGCGTTTGCGCTCTGTTTCTGCTGTATAACCGGTTCCTTCGCTGTAGTTCTTGAATTTCATGGTGTTGAAAACATCGCTTAACCGGATATTGGCTGTGAGTTTATCTTTAATGATGTCTTTGCGAACTGCAAAGTCGGCATTAAACATTTCAGCCATTTCTCCATTCGGGGTAACCATGGGTCCCCGGTAAAAAGCATTGATCTGAACAAAAAACATTTTGGGAAGAACAACAGTTGTATTGACACGGGACGTCCAGCTATAATTTTCATTCGACATGCTGGTTGTTGTATTATCTCCCTTAATTACGTTTTTAAAGTAGCTCAGATTGAGACTCATCTTCCAGAATTTAAAGAACTCATGGTCGACAACCAGTTCGGTTCCGTAGGATTCGCCATAGGAAAGGTTAGCCGAAGTCATATTGATCGCTCCATTGTCATCCAGGAAAACAATACGTTTGATAACATCATTTATTTTGCGGTAGAAAAGGGAAGCATTGATGGTTGATTTTTTGAAATACTTATTGTAGCCCAATTCATAGGCATTCACGTACTCTGGTTTCAGGTAAGGGTTTCCATACCGGATGTAGGAAGGATTGGAATAATCAACAAACGGATTCAAACTCCACATATCCGGACGATTAACACGGCGGCTGTAGCTAATCTGAACCTCCTGATCTTTGGGAAATTTGCGGTTGAGGTGAACAGTAGGATAAAAACTGGAATAATTATTCGTAAAGGTCTGATCACTGGTACGTTGCTCCGATTTGGTATCTGCCAGTTCATACCGCAGGCCTAGATTCATTGAATATTTCTCCCAAACCTTGCCAAAGATGGCATAAACAGCATGAATATTTTCTT
>CAYLTH010000020.1:13596-35241 GCA_964386485.1 uncultured Bacteroidales bacterium
AGTTTGATATTGATAATACCCGACATCCCTTCCGGGTTATAGCGGGCTGAAGGATTGGTAATCACTTCCACAGTTTCAATGCTGCTGGCTGGAATTTGTTCGAGTTTGGATCCCATAATCCCGGATGGTCGTCCATCAATCAGGACAGTAATATTCGAGTTCCCGCGGAGACTGACCTGACCGTCAAAATCGACTGTTACAGAAGGGATATTTGACAAAACATCAACCGCTGTCCCGCCCATGGTGGAGAGATTCTTTTCAACATTTACTACTTTTTTATCGAGGGTAAATTCCATTTCTTTGCGCTCGCCGGTAATGGTCACTTCGTTGAGTTTGGCTGAAATCGGATCCAGTTTGATGGTACCAAGATCCACATTCTGAGTCTTGGGATTGACCATAATTTCGGTGATTCTTTTTGTTGAATAGCCCATAAAACTAATCAGGGCATAATATTTCCCAAAAGGAACCTTTTCAATTTTAAAATGACCTTTCCCATCGGTCACCCCACCGGTAACCATGGAAGAGTCTTTCGATCTGAACAGAACAATATTGGCATATTCGACTGCCTGTATCCCGTTTTGATCCAGAATGGTACCTTTGACAATTCCCTGTGAAACGGCGCCTGGTTGTCCGCTACCCTGGGCACCCTGCTGATTGCCGGGTCTTCCTGATTGAGCCGGAGCCTGAGCAGGAAGAAAGTTACAATATAATGTAAAAATGAGGAAGATAGAAATGAATCTTATCATGAGATGGTATTTTGTTAAGTTGGTATATATTTAGACAATAAAAATTTATAAAGCTTGCTTGGGAAACACAAATTCTTTTTCAACAATAATTCTGTGTTTGTAATAATGCTTTTGCACAAAGGCAATATAAAGAACCATGGCAATGCCAAATAGTAATGTAGATAAAAGAAATGTTGTTTGCAACGAAGTAATTTCAGCGATTCCCCCGACAAACACCATACCAATCCCGATTCCCAGGTCAAGCGCAGTAAAAAGTGTAGAATTTGCAGCTCCTCTTTTCTGGGCAGATACCATATTATTTATCATGGTCTGACAGGTTGGCATGATAATACCACCACCCAATCCCATCAAAACAGCAGAAAATAGAAATCCAAAAGTATTCTGGATCAATGCCAGGATCGGAAATCCGAGTCCGGTTAATATCATTCCGGCTATCATTAATTTTCCGGGGCCCAATGAATTAAAGAGTTTGCCGGAACCAAAACGGGTAAATGAAACAAAAGCCGCATATACCAGAAAATACAATCCGGGGTCAGAGATCCCGATTTCAATTCCATAAATCACAATAAATGAGATAATTCCGCCATAGGCAATATTGACGATCATCAGGATCAATGAAACCGGGAGTGCTGTGTATTCAAAAAGATTGGCAAGTTTCAACGCACTCTTTTTATGCGGTTGATATTTGGGAAACCGAACTTTCATGGCCAGAATCCAACCTGCTGCTGCCATCAAAAAGGCAATAAAGAACATTGAATTATAATCCGTGGATTTACTGATCAATATACCAAAAAATGGACCCAATGCCATCGCAATCGTAAAGGATAAACCGAAAATACCGATTCCCTCTCCTCTCCTTTGAGCGGGAATAATATCCACAATAACTGTATTGGAGGCTGTTGTGCTGACTCCCCAGGCAAAGCCATGCACAAAACGAAGAAAAAACATAAAAACCAGACTCCCGGCTAAAATATAAACATTAAACAGGACTGCAAAAAAAGCCATAAAAATCAGATATATGGTCTTACGTCCATAACTGTCGATGGCTACTCCGGTAAAAGGCCGGATAAGCAAAGCTGCAAGGGTATAAGCCGCAAGAATAGCCCCCACTTCACTTTTGCTGGCATGAAATTGTTCGGTCAGATATACCGGCAAAGTCGGAATGAGAAAATAAAAAGCAACAAACATCAAAAAGTTCCCAAGGCACATCAGAATAAAATCCCGTGTCCATAGTCTGGGTAAGTCAACACCGGTCATGAAGGTCTTTTATCAAGCCTGCAAAGGTAGTAATTATGCTCATGCGATTTCATAAACCGGCTTCAGGTGCGTATTCAGAACTGCGCGTACATCATTCAGGTTAGACTCCAGCCCGGCAAGATCTTTCATATCATTCTGAACGTAAAAACGTTGGGCAAGCGGTTCGAGTCCGACAAATGAAAAAATTCCGGTTTCATTAATGCGGGTAATGGATTCTGTCATACCATTTTGTGCATACTCTTCAAGCGAAGAGCCCTGTGTACAAAATACCATGGCATTTTTCCCGCTTAACAGACTCTGATGTATTGAATCGTTGTGTACATAGGCAAATCCGGAAAGAAATATCCGGTCGATGTAACCTTTTAAGATGGCGGGCATTCCTCCCCACCATAAGGGATAAACAAAAATCAGAATGTCGGCGGTTGAAATATATTGCTGTTCTATCCGTATTTCGTCAGGCAGACTTGCTGTTTTTAAGGCTGTAAAATCAGAACTTTGCAAAACAGGGTTGAAACCAATCCGGTAAAGATCTCTTACTTCGGTATGGTGTCCGTTTCGTTTGGATTCTGCAATGCAGGTTTCAAGAATCTGGTTACTAAAAGTATTGGTATTGGGGTGAGCGTATACAATGAGAATATTCATAAAATCAACGTAAAAATCGTTTGGGTAAAGAACAGGTATTGAACATTTTGAATCTGTTTTTGTTTAATGTTGAAGCAAAAAAACAAAACATAAATAAATTACAGATAATATGAATAATGCGATTTTCAGCATAGATCAACCTCAGAATGAGCCCATAAAATCATACATTCCCGGAAGTCCTGAGCGCAAGGAACTGATGGAATCAATGGATAAATTTTCATCAGAAGTAATCGAAATTCCGTTGATAATCGGCGGGAAAGAAATATTTACGGGAAATACAGAAAATGTTGTTATGCCACATAATCACCAGCACGTATTGGCGGTTGTACACAAAGCCGGTCCGAATGAAATCCGGATGGCGATGGAGGCAGCCAACAAAGCCCATCGTGAATGGGAATCGACCTCCTGGGTTGAACGGCTTTCGATTACGATGAAAATGGCTGAGCTGATAACGCATAAGTATCGTGCCGCTGTGAATGCGACGACGATGCTGGGTCAAAGTAAAAGTGTTTACCAGGCCGAAATTGATGCTGTTTGTGAAACCATTGACTTTCTGAAATTCAATGCCTGGTTCATGTCTGATATATACAACAGTCAGCCTCAATCTGATAAAGGCATCATTAACCGGATCGAATATCGTCCGCTCGAAGGATTTGTATTCACAGTTTCTCCTTTTAATTTCACCTCTATTGCAGCCAACCTGAATATGGCACCTGCAGTGATGGGAAATACAATTGTCTGGAAACCATCTCACACAGCACTATTCAGTAATTATCTGTTAATGAAGATCTTCCGGGAAGCCGGATTGCCGGACGGAGTTGTTAATTTCGTACCGGGTGATGGTCCGCTTGTTGGCGATACTGTAATTCCCGACCGGAACCTTGCCGGGATACACTTCACCGGATCCAATGCAACTTTTAACCGGATCTGGAAAGGGGTTTCCAACAATATTGAACATTACCGTTCCTATCCGCGCATTGTTGGTGAAACCGGAGGAAAGGACTTCATTATGGTTCATCCTTCTGCAGGAGAAGAAGAAGTGGCTACCGCCATGGTAAGAGGAGCTTTTGAATACCAGGGGCAGAAATGCTCTGCGGCATCCCGTGCCTATGTTCCGGAATCTTTGTGGCCGGGAGTAAAAGACCGTATTGCCGGTATGATTTCTGAAATTAAAGTCGGGGATCCACGCGATTTTGGGAATTTCATGAATGCTGTAATCGATGAAAAGGCGTTCAACCGGATTATGGGGTATATCCATAAAGCAGAAGATTCAACAGATGCCGAAGTAATTTTCGGTGGCAAAGGCGACAAGACTGTCGGTTACTTTATACAACCCACTGTTATCCAGGTAAAGAACCCTCATTTTATCACCATGGAAGAAGAAATTTTCGGACCGGTATTGAGTGTTTATGTTTACAAGGATAAAGATTATGAAGAAACACTTCAACTGGTCGACAGCACGTCTCCATACGGATTAACCGGAGCCATTTTTGCCCGTGAACGCAGTGCATTAACCAAAGCCTGCAATGTGCTGAAATATTCGGCAGGAAATTTCTACTACAATGATAAACCAACCGGAGCTGTTGTCGGACAACAACCTTTTGGAGGGTCAAGGCAATCCGGAACCAATGATAAAGCAGGTTCCCAGCTCAACCTTTTCCGATGGGTAAACCCGCGCACGATCAAGGAAAACCTCGTACCACCGGTTGATTACAAATACCCCTTTATGAACAGGGAATAGAACATTCGCGGCATTCTGTTTACGGAATGATCTCTACAGCTTGTTTTTGTTTACTTTCGCAGGCTGGAAAACCTAATTCTGTATGATCATTGTTAAAATAATGGATGGACTGGGAAACCAGATGTTCAATTACGCTTTGGGCAGAAGTCTTTCCCTTTTATCAGGATATCCGTTAAAACTTGATCTGACCAGTTTTGAGGAAGAACGGGAATTCCCTTTTACCTACAAATTACATTATTTCAATATCGAGGAAAACATAGCATCCCGGCAGGAAATCGAACAGATACGCGATGGTTTCCATCTGAATGCGATGAAAACACTTGCATTCAAACTTCGAAGGCGCATAGCCCCCTATCACAGGAAGCCCTTTGTTATGGAGCGCTTTTATCATTATGATCCCGGCATGTTGAACATCCTTGACAATACCTATATGGCGGGTCTCTGGCAATCTGAAAAATATTTTAAACCGACAGAGGCTCAACTCCGGCTTGATTTTCAGCTTAATCATGAACCGGATGAACAGAATCAAAAATTCGCCGGGATGATTCAGTCTGTAAATGCGGTCTCCATACATCATCGTCGGAAAGAATTTGCCGGTGAACGCGGTAAAATTGATCATCAGGTGGTGATGACTCAGGAATACTATGATAAAGCGCTGAAGATCATTAAAGAAAAAGTACCACAACCACATTTGTTTATTTTTTCGGATGAGATTGACTGGGTCAGGGAAAACCTGAAATTCAACTTCCCTGTTGTTTATGTGGATCATAATTCAAAAGAAGAAAAACACATCGAAGACTTCAGGCTTCTAAGTCTTTGTAAACATAATATCATTTCAACCAGTACGTTCAGCTGGTGGTCGGCCTGGTGCAATTCCAATCCCGAAAAAATCGTTATTGCTCCCCGTAACAGGTTTTCCGGAGGACCGTTAAATCCCAAAGATGTCATCCCTGATTCCTGGATTCAAATTTAGATCTTCATGAAAAAAACAGCTCTTGTCCTTACAACAATCCAGGAACCGACCACATCTCTGAAAGCCATGATGAAAATGGCCACAGAAAACGATATTGCTGTGTACATCGCCGGGGACAAAAAAACGCCGGTTGATTTTGAACTTAAAGGGGCCAATTATCTTTCACCCCGTCAACAACTGGATCTGTTTCCAAAACTTGCTTCCTTAATGCCCTGGAATCATTATGCACGAAAAAACCTGGCTTACATTCAGGCCATTTCTGAAGGGGCAACAACGATACGGGAAACCGATGATGACAATTCTCCCTTGCCTGATTTTACTGATTTTCAGCTGGAAGACTATCCTGTGTATACGCTGGATACCAGCGAAAAATGGGTGAATATCTATCAATTTTTTACTGAACTTAACGTCTGGCCGAGAGGATTTTCACTGAGTACAGCAGCTAAAAATCCGGACAATCAAACAGTTTTAAGGGATCCTGAACATGGCAATGCGCTGATTTTTCAGGGTCTGGTTGATGGTCATCCGGATATTGACGCAGTTTACCGCCTGGTAAATGGGAATATCACAATTCAATTTGAAGGCCGAAAAATTATTAAACTTTCGAAGGGACAATGGTGCCCGTTTAACAGCCAGAATACCCTGTTTCGGTATCAGGCCTTTCCCTTGTTATACCTGCCATCCGGCGCAAGCTTCCGTCTGACAGATATATGGCGGTCGTTTGTTGCCCAGCGGTGTTTATGGGAAATGAAGGAGGGAATTGCTCATCATTATCCAACAGTCGTCCAGGACCGGAATGTGCATGATTTTTACAAAGATTTTATCGATGAAATGCCCGGATATTCATCTCATGACCACATGATTGGTGTATTGGAAGACCTGAACCTCGGGAATGATATGATTCAGAACCTTTTGACATGTTATAAAGCACTTGTTGAGGAGAAATTTCTTCCGGAATCCGAACTTTTAATCCTGGATTCCTGGATATCTGAATTGTTAAAGCACTGGACTGCCTGAAAATCGAAGCGGCTGATTATCTTTGTAGGGATAATTATATAATATGGTATACGAAACCGGTGATCATCTGTTTAAAAAGGCACTCGAACGCTTAACAGAGCGGGCCAAAGAACTCAATTGCCTTTATCACCTCGAAGAACTGCTTCAGACCACTGACTGTAACCCGGATTTGCTTTTTTCCCGACTTATTGAATTAATTCCGCCAGGGTGGCAGTATCCGACCGTTTGTGAAGTCCGCATTGTATTTGAAGGAAAGGTAATTACTTCAGACGATTTCAGAGAAACACCCTGGGCTATGCGCGCTGATCTGGTTGTTGATAATAATATCGTCGGATTTATTGAAGTTGTGTATTCGCAATTAATCAAACTGGTTAATAACAGTCAGTTTCTGGCTGAAGAGCAACGGCTTCTCAATACCATTGCCAACCGGGTTTCAGGTCATATTTTTTCCAGACGCCTGAAAAAAAGCATGAATGTGCTTGAATCACGGACCAGTATTGAAAATTTCGAGGAAGCGATTCTGAAACCCGAATCCGATGCACACTGGAAATGGCGTTATCATATGAGTGAGTTGATTGCTTCTCATCTGAATATCAAGCATTTTGGCATTCAGGCCTTGTATCTTATAGGCAGTGCAAAGAATGCCTCTTCCGGACCGGGATCAGATATTGACCTGATGGTACATTTTACCGGGACTCCGGTACAATTAACAGAATTTAAAGCCTGGATTGAAGGATGGAGTCTGTGTTTATCGGAAATGAATTATCAAAAAACAGGGTATCAGACAAAAGGCCTGATTGACCTTCATATTATTACAGATGAAGATATCCGCAACAAATCGAGCTATGCCATCATGATCAACGATGTGAATAACAGAGCCCGTTTTCTGCAAACCGGAACACGAAATTCAAATCCTTAATCCAATGAATTCCCTTTGTTTTTTTGTATCAGACCTGCATGGCAAAATGAGCCGTTACAGCAGTCTGATGAAGGCTATTGAGAAAGAGGTCCCCGAATTGGTTTGTCTTGGGGGAGATTTACTTCCCCATGCCCGCATGAATTCGGATCAGTTTGCGAAAGAATATTTACCCGGAAAACTGCGAAAACTAAAAAAGACAATGGGTAGCCGGTACCCCCTGATCGTGATGATTCCGGGAAATGATGATCCGGGTGAATTTGTTCCTGTATTTAAAGAGTATGAAGCGGAAGGTCTGTGGGTTTATCTTCACATGAAAACGATTCCATTTAAAGAGTTTAACCTGACCGGATATGCCATGGTTCCACCAACACCCTTTTTAAACAAGGACTGGGAAAAGTATGATATTTCGCGCTATGCAGATCCGGGATGTGTTGAACCCAACGAAGGTTACCGGACTGTAGAACCTGATCATGATATCGAGTATTCGACCATACAAAAGGATCTTCGGATACTCAGTGAAGGTCTCGATTTTTCTATGTCAATCTTTCTTTTTCATTCCCCGCCTTACCAGTGTTTTCTCGATCGTGCCGCACTGGATGGGTTGAAATTCGATCATATTCCGTTGGATGTACATGTCGGGAGTATTGCCATTCAACGCTTTATTGAAGATAAGCAGCCTCTTCTGACCCTGCATGGCCATATTCACGAATCAACACGCATTACCGGTCACTGGTACCAGCACTTTCAACAAACAATTTCTGTCAATGCCGCACACGACGGCCCCGAACTTTCGCTGGTAAGGTTTAATCCTTATGATCTGGCAAGGGTTTACAGGGAGCTGATGGGTTAATAGGAAATTCAAAAAATCAGCACATTGGCACATCAGCACATTTGCACATCAGCACATTTTATAAATTAATCTCCACCACCCACGCATCTTCCTTCTTCAGCTTAATTCTCCATTCTTCCGGGATCTGAACAATAATTCCTTCTTTTGTTTTTTTCCATTTAAGTTGTTGTCCAAAAGCCAGAAGCGACATCTTCGCACCGCGACCGATTTCGAATTGCGGCAACAAAAGGGCTTCCGGCAGACTTTTTTCATTATCTGAGTTAAGGTAAATGGCATAAATCTTCTTTTCGGCTTTCTTCATGGTAAAACAAAGCTGTCCCTTACGATAAGGCTCCAAAGCACGGGTTCCGTAAATTGCCTGAGAATTCATTTTCATCCATTTTCCAACTCCGTCAAGCAGTTTGTAGGCATCGGGATGCCAGTCCCCGTCAGGACTTGGAGCAATATTGAGGAGAAGGTTTCCTCCTTTGCTCACAATATCAACGAGTAAATGAATGGTTTCGCGAACTGTTTTAAAGTGAGGATCCGGAACCCAGGCCCAGCCACCTCCGGCAATAATGCAGCTTTCCCATGGAAATGGTAAAGCCGCCTTCGGAACCTGATTCTCCGGAGTCAGATAATTTTGATTTTTGCCCTCAACAGCGCGGTCGACAACAATAAGACCAGGTTGTTTTTTACGCGAATTAATTACAATCTCATCCATGCGGATATCCTGACTTTGCTCGCGTGTAAATTTAAAATCCGGTCCAAGAATCGCCTGACGAACTTCTTCTTCACTCCTTTTCTTAACCCAGCCGCCATCAAGCCAGAGGATATCCACCTTGCCATAATCGGTCATCAGTTCATCTATCTGTTTATGGGTGAATTGCACATAATTCTCCCAACGTTCAGGATAGCGCCTGATATCATAATTTACGTTGCGGTCGGGCGTTGGAAAGTTGCGCCACCAATAGTCCGGACAATGCCAGTCGGGTTTCGAGAAATAGGCTCCTGTCCAGAATCCCTGTGTCCGGAATGCGGAAAAAATCTCCTTTGTAACATTGGCCCTGGGATTGGTACTGAAAGGACAGGACGGATCGGTGATTTTATAGGATGTTTGTTTTGTGTCAAACATACAGAATCCATCATGGTGTTTGGTTGTAAAAACCATGTATTTCATACCGGCATTTCCCGCTGCTTTTGCCCATTTATCAGGATTAAAATCTTTTGGATTGAAGGTTGCCGGAAGGTTTTCATACTTCTGAAGGTATTGATTGTAATCCGGAATATTCCGCCGGCACCAGTCTTCATCTTCGCCACATATTGACCATGATTCAACAATGCCCCACTGACTGTAGGCACCCCAATGCATCAACAAACCGAACTTCATATCCTGCCATTGTTCCAGCTTTTCGAGTACAAGCGGGTCATTCTCGGGAAAATATTTTTGTTCGTGCTGGGCTTTGATAGTACAAGTAGCTAACAAACAGAATAACAATAAGATGAGTGTTTTATTCATGGCAGAGTGTTTTGGTTCGGATGAAATGTTTATTTTCGTATGAATAATGTGAGCAAGATACAAAACCTTATGAAAAATCTCATCATACTCAGCCTGCTAAGCCTTCTTTCGCTCAGAGGTTTTACAAAAGTTCCGGAAATCGTTCTCGTAGAAAGAGGTCGCTCGGATTACCAGATCGTCATTCCTGCAAAAGCCAGTCCGCAGGAAAAACAGGCAGCATCTATATTACATGACTATCTGAAGAAAATATCCAAAGCAGATATTCCTATCGTAACCGACAATAAAACGGACTATTCCCATGAGATTCTGATTGGAAATACCAACCGCACCAATACAAAAAATCCGCAGATTCTGGTTCCGATGTTGAAACACGACGGGTACTGGATCAAAACGTCAGGAGAAAAACTTCTGATTTACGGTTCAAATGATAATGCAGTAATCTATGGTGTTACCGGGTTTCTCCAGGATTATCTGGGATGCAGAAAATTATCACCAACCGTGGAGAGAATTCCCACTCAGCCAACCATCCGGCTGAAAAGCATCGACGATATCCAGGTTCCACCGGTAAATATCCGGATTGTCAACGGTCCGATGTTCGAGGATGTTTCTTACCGACATTGGATGAAACTCCAGACCATTGAAGATTTGTGGGGAACAAAAGGAAGCGATCGTTATTATGTCCACACCTTCGACCGTTTGGTTCCTCCATCCGAATATTTCAAATCCCATCCCGAATATTACAGTGTAATTAACGGAGAACGGGTTTCATGGGGGCAGCTTTGTCTTTCCAATCAGGACCTGGTTGGAATCTGTGTGAACAAGCTTAAGGAAGTAATGTCCCGGAATCCGGAAATCCAATACTGGTCAGTGAGTCAGAACGACAATTATTACCATTGTGAATGTGATCAGTGCCGCCATACCGATTCGATTGAAGGAAGTCCGGCCGGTACCTTATTGCGTTTTGTGAACAGGATTGCTGACTCCTTTCCCGAAAAAACGATTACAACCCTTGCCTATCAGTATACCAGAAAACCTCCTGTTATAACGAAACCTGCAGAAAATGTGTTGATTACGCTTTGTTCGATAGAGCTTAACCGCAGTAAGCCAATCGAAACAGATTCTACCAGTGCCGGGTTCAGGCAGGAGATTATAGACTGGGGCAAGATTAGCGATAATATTAAAATCTGGGATTATGAAGTTCAGTTTTCCAACTATTATTGTCCTTTCCCCTTGTTTCATACACTGCAACCTAATATACAGTTTTTCAATAAAAACGGCGCCATGGCTCACTTTCAGCAATGCAATATTTCGAAAGGGGTCGAATTTGCTGAACTCAAGGCTTATCTGCTGGCAAAACTTCTCTGGAATCCGGATATGGATGTGGATGTGATCATCAATGATTTCATGAAAAACTATTACGAAGAAGCTGCACCTCACATCCGTGATTACTTTGATCTGTTGCATAAAGAAGCGAAAAAATCCGGACAGGGACTCGATATTTATGGGAGTCCGGTATTGAATGCCACAACCTTTTTATCAGAGGGAAATCTCAAAAAATACACCGATATTTTTGAGAAGGCAGAAAAGGCAGTTATGGATAAACCCGACATTCTTGAGCGTGTGAAGATTGCCCGTTTACCGGTAATGTTTGCAGCCATCGAAATTGCAAAAACCGACTTATTCGGACCACTTGGGTTTTACAAGGAACAAAATAAAACCTTTGTATTGATTCCTGAAAAACGCAGCCTTCTGGAAGATTTTTACCAGACCTGCAAGCGGAATAAACTGGCCAATATGAATGAAAATGGTCTTACATGGGAAACCTGGTATAAAAACACGCTTCGGTTTATCGATGTGCAGGTCGAAGGAAATCTGGCATTTCATAAGCCCGTAGTTTGTGAACCATCTCCTGCTCCGCAATACACCCATCTTGGGCCATCCATGTTAACAAATGGAGTTTGCGGGACTGAAGAATATAAAATCAACTGGCTGGGATGGGAAGGAATTGATCCGACTATTACGGTTGATTTAGGGGACAATATTACCATTAACGAATTAACCATCAGTAGTTTACAGGATCCAAAATCATGGATACTACATCCTCAGCGCGTCAGCTGTCTGATTTCTGAAGATGGTAAGACTTACACACTGGCTGCAACAGAAACCATAGGTTCTGATTTACGCAAAGAAAGCCCGATCCGTATGTACCGTTTTAAAACGAACGGGAAAAAGGCACGTTATGCAAGGTTTCTGGTAAATGGAACAAAAATATTACCCGACTGGCATCCATACCGGGGCAATAAATGCTGGGTCTTTATTGATGAAATAACGATGAAATAGGATTACATCGCGAAATCCTGATTATATAAATAGCGTTTGATCTTTTGTGTGGCTGTCTTCTGAAATGGTTCATGTTGAACAACCACCTTCTGCAAACGCGAGAATTTGTTAACACGGGCATTGACATGTTGCTGCAGCTCTTTCTTCAGTTCTTCTATCTGATGTTCGAGCTTCTCAGTCATTTCGCCATACATCTGACGATAGGCTTTTTCCAGCTCTTCCTGATTAAAATGAACCAAAGCAACAAGTTTCCCCTTTTGTTCCACCACAACAGATTCAACAACATGTTTAAAGTTGTTAATCAGAGATTCTATTTCTTCGGGATAAATATTCTCGCCATTGGCACCGAGAATGGTATTCTTGATTCTGCCTTTAATAAAAATAAAACCATCTTTATCATAGGCTGCCAGATCCCCGGTTTTTAGCCAGCCATCCGGTGTGATCGTTTCAGCTGTAAGGTTAGGATCTTTATAATATCCCATCATAATATTCGGACCGCGTGCCCAGACTTCTCCCTGTTCACCGGGCTTATCAGCTCCAACCAGTTTCAGTTCAATGTCTTCGATCTGCGGACCGGTGGATTGTAATTTCCCGTTTTGTGGATTCGAACCAGCCAGCATTGGCGCGGCTTCAGTCAATCCGTAGCCGATAGCAACCGGGAATTTAGCCTCCCGGAGGAACTGCTCAACAACAGCATCCAGCTTGGAACCACCAACGCCAAAAAACGTCAGTTTACCTCCAAAGGTCTCCATGAGCTTTGCACCGGCCTTTTCGTTTATTTTAATTCTGAAATAAGGTATTTTGTATAAAAACCGGACAATCGCCTTTTCTTTTATCGCCGGCAAAATTTTCCCTCTGTACATTTTTTCAATAATCAAAGGTACCGTGAGGATGGTTGTTGGTTGCACTTTTTTAAGCGCATCCACAAGGATAGCTGGTGCCAGTGGTTGTTTCAGGTAATAAACACAGGCTCCTCCGATAATCGGTAACACAAATCCAAGCGTATTCTCATAGGCATGCGACAAGGGCAGAATACTCAAAAATGAATCGCTCTCCATAATGGGCTGAACAACACGGGCTTTATGAGCATCAAAACAAATATTTTTATGGGATAACATGACCCCTTTTTGTTTGCCCGTTGTGCCTGAAGTATAAATAATGGAAGCCATGTCCTCTGGTTTAACACCAAAAGACATAAACAATCCTTCGTCTGCAGTAAAGGTTTCTGCTTTAAGCGAACCATCATGCATCTCAAAGGTTTCAATATTAATTGTTTTTAGGCCGGTACTGTTCACTTTATGCAGAAAACGATCTGAAACAAAAATACCCACTGCCTCGGAATGCTCCAGAACATTGTTAATTTCTTCATTGCTAAATTCCGGCAACATCGGAACAACCACTGCTCCCATCGATGCTATGGCCATGTAGGCAACGCCCCAGTTGGGCATATTCTGACTTAAAATGGCAATCTTGTCTCCCTTTTTAAAACCTGCCTCCGTTAAAAACCGGATAACCTGATTAATCTTATGCTGCAAGCCCTTGTAGGTCAGGGGTGCTTCATCAACATAAGCCAGAACAGGTCTTTCCGGAAAGCGGGATACCGAAGCCTGAATAATGTCAGGCATGGTGAGCGTTAGTGATTTATCCATTTATAACAAATTAGAAGGGTGCAAAATTAATAAAAAAAAGGATGTCTGTGGTGACATCCTTTTAAACACTTAAATATCTAGATTTGTTTAAATCAAGGGCTTAACAACTTCCAGCAATTCGGGAAGTTCCATGCCAATATTCTTCAGATGCTCGGGAGTAGGAACGCCGTTGGGTGTCCAGCCGCGACGGCTATATACAGCATCCAGAAGTTGTTCATAGCGGTTTTCTCGGTAATCGCGTGTGGCTTTCATTTTTTCTTCCAGGCTCATGCCTTCCGGATTCATTCCGATAAGTTCGAGGAGCTGTTTGTCATAACGTTCCTGACGACTCAGATATTCCTCCTGGGTAACAGGACCTGCAGCGCGGTAAGGCTGAGCATCATGCTTGCGTAAACCATATCCTCTGCGGATATTGAAAATACGCTGGAAATTATAAACTCTTTCGCTTTGTCGGATAATATCATGTTTGTCGATATTCAAACCGGTAACTGCATTGAAAACGGTTACATAATTATCAACGTGTTCAGGAACTTTTGCCGGTTCATCGGTTTCTTTGTTGTTAACCGGTTCCACGTCATTCCAGGGTAATTTGCACAGACCATTAAGTCCGAACCACGTTCTGAACATCGGAAAATAATGGAGTGCTTCAGCCTTTTTCTCGAAAGTAGGAATCTGATTATTCACCATATCCATAAAAATCAGCCAGGCTTCATCATGTTGCGGACCTTTGTTGGTCATGGCATATCCACCCTGTTGTGCCAGCGATTCCTTGGATACATACTGGGAATATTCAAGACCTTTGTTTTCCATTCCGATATCCTGCATAAACCCGGCATCACCCCAGCCATTTTTTGCAAAGAGTTCCTTCATTTTGCGTACGCCGAGCCCGGCAATTTTTCCGAATCCTTCGCCACGTGAACACTGATGAAGCAATTCCATGGCTCCGTCGGCATTCCCGAAATTGAGTTTTAATCCACCTGTGCGTTCCTCATTCAGAATGCCATTTTCATAACATTCCATGATAAAGCCAAGAATCGTACCCCAACTGATGGTACAGATTCCATAGGTATCACAATAAAAATTGGATTCGATTGTGAAATCAGGATTAAAAATACCGGCAATCGAACCAAGGGATGAGGTAGATTCATACTCAGGTCCGTCAACAATTACTTTTGATCCTTTGTATGGACCACTGCGGAGTTCGTAATTGTCAACACCTTTGGCACAGGCCATATTACAGCCAATCCAGCAACCGTCGGTACTCATTCCCTGGGTAAAATAGGATTTCCAGATATCACCTGTAATCTTATCCGAATCAGGATGAGAACCAAATTTAAAATTGTTGACCGGCAACAGGTCATAATCATTCATTACACCGGTCAGGTGAGCGGTTCCTTTCGAACGCATTTCACATTGGCTGTCGTCCAATTCCCGCATTTCACGGTTAAATGTACGACCTCTTTCCATAATGGCTTCGAGATTAACCACATTATTTCGGTTTCCGCTTACACCTTTTGAATGCGCTACAACAGCACGTATCTTTTTGTCTCTCAACACAGTACCAATACCACCCCGACCTGCTTGTTTCAGACGGACCAGTTTGCGCTTGGTGTCAAAAAAGCTGAAGTTTAACATCCCGATGAGCGAATGATCAGCTGCGGTTCCGGCTGAGACAACCGAAACATTCATACGGTCTCTGTCCGAATCAGCCAGTTCTTCGGTTAATTCTTCTGCCAGTAAGTGACTATCTTCCGGACTATTGCCTGCCTCATATATTTCGATAACATAGCGGGTCTCATCAATCAAAATAATCACTTCCTGATCCGATTTTCCCTGAATCTCCAGCGAATCAAATCCGGCAAATTTCATAAACGGACCAAAGAATGCACCAACATTACTGTCCACAACGATATCCGTTTGCGGAGATATTGTAACAACGAGTGATTTCCCGGTACCCGAATACTGGGTAATCCCACAAATTGGTCCTGTATTGATAACAATCTCGTTTTCAGGATCATTCCATTTGGTATCCGGCTTTGTGGCATCCCACAATAAACGAAGACCAAATCCCTTCCCACCAATAAATTTATCTTTCATTTCCTGTGATACCGGCTTTTCCATGATCCGGTGATCCCCTACATTTACATACAAAGTGCGGTTGTTATATCCTTTATCTATGGGTGCCCAAGTATAAGGATACTGTTTTAGTAGCTTGTGAGTTTGCTGGAATTTTTCGAGACTCATATCTTTTGGTTTAATTGGTTTTCTTTTAACTTATCCGTTCGGAAATCACCTGCAAAACTACAAAATTTATCTGTTAAATTTTTCACAAATGGCTTTAAAATAGTGAATTGCAGACTAATGCAAGTCGAGTTTTGGTTGGATGAAGATAAAAATTTTGCGGTATTTGATGATTATAAGCCAACCTTGCAGCATACATCCAGTCTTAAGTTTAAGTAATAATAAATAATTGATTAAGTTTGCGTTAAATTATAATCACGAACCAACAGCCCCAATTTATGACAAAGAAAAATACTCCTGTTCAGATATTCAGAAATCTATTCATCCTGCTTTTCATTTGTATTGGTGTTCAAAAGACACAGGCACAAGTAGTTATAAATGAATTTTCCGCCTCTAATCTAACCCAGTTTGCTGATAATTACGGAAAATATGAGGACTGGATTGAACTCTACAATAAAGGAAATACAACAGTCAATATTGGAGGCTACTGGTTAAGTGATGATTCACTCGACAATATGAAATATCAGATTCCAACCGGAACCATCCTTGCTTCGCATGCCTTTATCCGGTTCTGGACTTCCGGAAGAAATCTTGTGAGCGGGAATCATTATCACACCAATTTCAAACTAACCCAATGCAAGAATAATAGTGAGTTTATTGTTCTCAGCAATGTTGCCGGGCTCCGTATCGATTACATCGAGATGAGTCAGAAAACCCAGCTTGGTCATTCTTATGGCAGAACCCAGAATGGGTTAAACTTCTGGAGTGTATTTACAACGCCCACTCCGAATACCTCAAATAATACGTCCGTTCCTTATCAGGATTATGCTGATAAACCCGATTTCAGCCTACCGGCAGGTTTCTACACCGGACCTCAGATTGTATACATTACAAGCACAGAGCCGGTTGCAGATATTCATTATACACTGGATGGAACCCTGCCTACTGCTGCATCACCCATTTATACAGGCCCCATTACTATCAGTACTACAAAAGTATTAAAGGCGATCACCATCAGCCCAGACCCCGAAATTTTACCAAGTTTTATTCGCTATGAAACCTTCTTTATCAATGTAAACCATACTCTTCGTGTTGTTTCTGTAGCCGGTAATCAACTCACAACACTGGCCAATGGCACCGGAAGTCTGGAACCCAAAGGAACATTCGAATATTTTGATACTGCCGGTGTCAGGAAAGCCAATACCTATGGCGAATTCAACAAACACGGACAGGATTCATGGGCCAATAGCCAGCGCAGCCTCGATTTTGCTTCACGCGATGAAATGGGATATAACCACTCTGTTGAAGAACAACTTTTTGCCAATTCAAGCTGTTCAAATTTTCAGAAAATAATTCTTCGTGCTTCCGGGGATGACAATTATCCCGCTGATCACCATACAGCCAATTTAGGCAGTGCCCATGTGCGTGATGCATATGTGCATACCCTGGCCGACAGGGGCGGACTGCATCTTGATCTTCGCCGCTCCGAAAAGTGCATCGTTTATATGAATGGTGAATACTGGGGAGTATATGATCTTCGCGAAAACCCGGATGATCATGATTATACTGATTATTACTATGGTCAGGATAAATACCATCTGCAATATATTCTTACCTGGGGAAATACCTGGGCAGAATATGGCGGCCAGCAGGCTATTGACGACTGGGATGCTCTGTATGATTTTATTCAGAACAATAGCATGACAGACCCGCTCAATTTTCAGTATGTGTCTGAAAGATATGATTTTGCAAGTCTGGTGGATTATGTAATCGTGAACTCATTTACCGTGTGTTCCGACTGGATGAACTGGAATACAGGCTGGTGGCGCGGTTTGGATAGTACTGGCGGACATAAGAAATGGGGCTTTATTTTATGGGACAATGATGCCACATTCGGGCATTACATTAATTATACCGGAATCCCGAATACCACCCCAACTGCTGCTCCATGCAACCCGGAAGGACTCACAGGAGGATCTGACCCAAATGGCCATATCCGCTGTCTGAATAAATTTATGACCAACCCTGTTTTCAAACAATATTATGTCGGCCGGCAGATCGACCTGATGAATACAGTGTTTAGCCAGGCCAATATGGTGAATCAGCTGGATACTACTGTTGCCATAATCGCTCCGGAGATGACTCAACATGCCCAGCGATGGAATGGTACCTACACAGAGTGGTGGGCGAATGTGCAAATATTACGCGATTTTATCATTCAGCGCACCAATTATCTTCCCACTTCCAGTTTCAATAACTGCTACAACACAACAGGACCGCACAGTCTGACTATTTTAACTGACCCTCCTAATGCAGGATTTGTCAAATTAAACTCACTGTATCATACAACCTTCCCCTGGACAGGAACCTATTTCGGAGGCATCAATACTTTACTCGATGTTATCCCGGCTTTTGGATATCAGTTCGATCACTGGTCTTCCAACAATCAGTCTATCTTACCGAATACAACCACAACACCGGCCTCCTTTAACCTGAGTGGCTCTGATACCATCATCGCCCATTTCGGTGTTTATTCTTCGATTGAAAACCCACAGCACAACGGACAAGCTGTTCCGACTGTCGCTGCCGCCCCCACTGTTTTCAACCAACAGGCCTATATCACCTATGATTTACCCACATCCTGTGAAGTGAGCATCCAGGTTTACAACAGTCTTGGCGAGAAAATCGACATCCTCGTGCCCGAAAAAACAATGAAATCCAACGGAACCCATTCTGAAATCCTGAACTGGTCATCGGAAGGCAATCCTCCGGGTATGTATTTCGTAGATTTCAGAGCTGGTGATTTCAGGAAAACCATTAAACTGATTTATCTCAAACAATAAGCTGACAATGAAACGATTCCTCTTCCTTTTTTGCGCTATAGGACTTATTATACTGGCTGTTTCCTGCGAAAAAGATGCCGGCGAAGGTGGTAATTCTTCCATTTCCGGGTATGTTCATGTAACTGATTACAACTCAACCTTTATTTTCGTTCAGGGTGAATATGATGGCGCGAATGAAGATGTGTTTATAATATATGGTGATGATGTCAGTTACAGTGATAAAATTTCTGCCGGTCCTGATGGTCGATTTGAATTTAAATATCTTCGCGAAGGGAACTACACAGTATATGTCTATTCAAAAGACAGTACACTGGCCGGAAAACATGCTGTTTCAAAATCAATAGAAATAAGCGGGAAAAAGCAGAAAGTGGATGCCGGAACATTTGAAATATGGGAAAACTAAGTGCTGATTTCTTTCTCCATTTTGCTGCTGATATTGTTTTTACCTTTATCCTGATCCGCTTTATCTATTATCCTGTTTACCGGAACCGGGAACGCATCTTTATTTATATCATTTTCAACATCATGGTATTTCTACTGATGTCGGTAATGAATCATGTGGATGTCAGTATTGGCGCCACCTTTGGTATGTTTGCCGTATTTTCGATTCTTCGCTACCGCACCGAACTCATCAGCCCGAGAGATCTTACTTACCTGTTTATAGTCATCACAACTTCTTTGTTAAATGCCATTATAAATAGTTCATGGTATATCATCCTGTCTTTTAACCTGCTGATTCTGGTGATGACCTGGCTCATCGAAGGATCGCTTTTCCGGGAAAAAACCGCCTACCGCTCGGTGAAATACGACAGACCTGAATTGTTGTATGCGACTGATCAGACTGAACTTCAGCACGATCTTGAAACCAGAATGGGAATTTCAATCCGGCGAATGACGATAGGGAAAATCGATTTTTTCAACGAATCCGTTCAAATAAACGTATATTATAATGAATAGAATCAAGCTTCTGTTAACCGGCTTTATAGTGATCCTGTTATCCTCGGGTCTTCAGGCACAGACCAATGATGCCGGACTCTGGCTTGGGTTAAAGCTGGAAAAAAAGGTGCATAACTGGGCAGGACTGGCGCTTTCACAGGAAATGCGGTTCAATGAAAATATCAGCGAATTGGGAACAGCCTTTACCGAATTATCGTATTCCACAGGATGGCATTCCAACTTCAATGGCGGAATTGCTTACCGGTTTATTCAAAAACGTCAGGTGGATGATTCCTATGAAATACGCCACAGGTATTTTCTGGAACTGAGTTACCGTCATAAGTTTAACCGGGCATTCTCGCTTACGCTGCGCGAACGGTTTCAGAATCAATACAAAGATATTAACAGGATGTCGGATGGGATTACAAAAGAATACAGTCTCCGGTCGAAAATGAGTCTGAAATACAATCCCATAAAAAAACTGACGCTGGATGCATCCTGTGAACTCTTTTATCAGCTCAATAACCCCGATGGCAATGAAATCGATAATCTCCGCTACGGACTTGGTGCCGAATATAAGCTGACAAAAAAACAAAGTACCGAAGTATTTTTCCTGATCGATCAGGAAATCCATGTGAATGATCCCTGGACCAGCTATGTTATTGGCCTGGGATATTCGATTGAATTATAAAAGCAAAAGCTCCCGAAGGAGCCTTTACTGTAATCGTTTTGATGAAATGCATTAACTGCAACCCGGATAAATTCCGGCTTCAAAATTAGTCTTTAGTTTCCTCTTTGACTTCTCCGCGGATCAATGCTTTCGACTGCATTGTCTGAAGATAATTCATCGTTTCTGCCTGGAGCATACGGATATGAAGAATATCAGAATTCAGCGTTATCAGCGTACAAATCAGCGTACAAGGCTCGCAGCAACAGCTTCCGCAACTTCCTTCTGCACAGCTTTCAGCTGTTTTTTCTTCAACTTTTCCTTCAGCAACCACTTGGGTTGTATCAGTCTTTGTAGCAGTTGTATCCTGTTCAACCGGAGTTGCAACCGTATCTTTCGTGCAGCAGGCGAAGAACATTTCCAGTATTTCTCTGCCGCGGGAATTGGTATTTTCGGACATAAAGGCAATAAAATCCTGATATTTAGCCATCAACAGGCTGTCTTTCTTTTGATCATAGAGAATTTCTTCGACAACCCGTTTATTGGCTTTATGTTTCAGCTGATATAGTGAATCAAATGATACCGGTTTACTATCGGCTGCCAGCATCATTTCTTCTCCCAATGATTTAATGAAAGCAATGAGGCTGTCGGACATGGCATTCACCTTTACAGCTTTATCGTAATAAGCAGCAGCAGCGGGATTTCCGGAATTTTTGTCGAGATTTTCAAAAAATCCGTCGGCTTTTCCTTCAAAATAGGCAATTTCCTGATTTTGTGTACCATAGATGCAATTGAATTCATCCATTACAGATTTGGAAATCGTGGTTCCATCGATAAATGCAAAAATGGTAAGCGATAATGCAGCCACGAGAGCGATATTATGTTTTCCGAGAGAGGCGCTTTCATCTTTCTCCACAACAGCCAGATAGATCTGATACAGTATGACCAGGACCAGTAGTGTATAAAAGAAACAGGCCAGTTTTTGAGCCTGAGGGCAATGGAAATTTGCCGACAAAATAGCCACGGCACCAAAAAGCATCGTGATCATTACCAGGAGGTTAAAGTATTTTTTCGCTTTGGTATCGGCCAGTTTATTGCGCAGCATCCAGAGCGTCGGAGCATATCCCAATCCGAATAAAATCCCGGCAATAATCAGGGAGATATTGGCTCCCGGCGCATGACAGGCTTTAAAAAATGCAAAAATTACCGTGAAGATCACAGCCCCATAACCAAACAAAAGACTCAGTTTTTTCATACCATTTATTTTAAGTGAATAAGATTCTCTCCAAAACAGGCAACGAATTTAAGAATGTTTTGAGGGAAATG
>CAYLTH010000021.1:0-26747 GCA_964386485.1 uncultured Bacteroidales bacterium
GTCCCTTCAAACAAACCCAGACTGGGATAAAGGTATACAGCAGCCATATTCGGGAGATTGGGAGAAGGAGCAATGGGGAGTTGATAGAAATCGCTGTGTGAATAGCCTGAAACCCGGATAACCCGCAGATCACAAACCGAATCTGTATCCAGCCAGCCTTCGCCCCGCATCATCATGGCATACTCTCCGAGTGTCAGTCCGTGTACAAGGGGAATCGGATTTAAACCGACGAATGATCTTTGTTTTTTTGTAAGAACCGGACCATCAACATAATACCCGTTCGGATTTGGCCTGTCGAGTACGATTACAGGAATAGATGCATTGGCACAGGCCTCCATCAGGTATTGCAGACTGCTGGCATAGGTATAAAAACGAACTCCGACATCCTGGATATCAAAAATCAGGATATCAATGCCGGTAAGGTCTTCCGGGAGCGGTTTTAAGTGACTTCCATATAAGGAAATAATTGGGATCCCTGTTTTTGTATCTATTTGATTGTCAAATTTTTCGCCAGCTTCAAGTTCTCCCCGAAACCCGTGTTCCGGGGCAAATATCCTGCTGATGGTCAGCCCCAGACTTTTAAGGGTATCAACCAGATGAACCTGTCCGATTTTAGAGGTATGATTAACCATTAACCCTATCCGTTTGTCGCGGCATAATGGCAGATATTCTGAAAATTTGGCTGCCCCCTGGATAATATCTTTTTCTGTCAGGATTTTTCGTTTCATGCGTTGTGCGGATACCGGATCATTTACAACGAGTGCAGAAAAAAGGACCAAAAGACTATATAAAATGGCAGTTTTATGAAAGGGAAAGGCTCGTATCATCTCATATTGTTTACATTTGCAAGTATAAAAAAAATCATCCATTGGATTTCATTTCTTTTTTAACAAAACGTCTCAGGAGTTCAAAAAACGCTGAATTTTCGCGTCCGGCCATCCGCATCGCAGTGATCAGCGTGGCTTTATCGATTGCAGTTATGATCGTTTCAGTGGCAATTGTTAAAGGTTTTCAACAGGAAATCCGGGATAAAGTAAGCGGATTTGCCGGAAACATCCAGATAACATCCTATGATTTTAACTCTTCTTATGAGTTTCAACCCATTCAAATCGATATTTCCACGCAGAAAGCACTGAAGGCATTGCCTGGAATTAAATCAATGCATGCACTGGTTCAAAAGGCAGGTATTATAAAAACAGATGATCAGCTTGAAGGTATAGTAATGAAAGGGGTTGAAGCTGATTATAACTGGGAGTTTTATCAGAAATGCCTTGTTGAAGGTAAAATTCCTGATTTTAAGGATACAGCAGAGTACTCTGCTGCCCTGATTTCAACTACAACTGCCTCAAGACTTCATCTAAAACTGCATGATCCGCTGAGGGTCTATTTTGTGAACCAGGGAATTGATATGCCAAGAGGAAGGAAGTTAAAGATAGTCGGGATTTATGAAAGTGGCATGGAGGAGTTTGATAAATTGTATGTCATAGCCAATATCGAACTTGTCAGAAAGCTGAATCTCTGGGACAGCGTTCAGTCCGGCAGCTATGAATTGTATGTCGAAAATATGGATCATCTTCCACAGATAAGCGAGCAGGTGAATTCCCTGATCCCCTCAATGCTGAATGCAGTGACTGTAACTGAGTTGTACCCGCATATTTTTGACTGGTTGTCTCTGCTCGATGCCAATGTATATATATTGTTGATACTCATGGTGATTGTTTCAGCGGTTTCCATGATTTCTGCTTTGTTGATACTCGTTATGGAACGTACCAGCATGATTGGTATTTTGAAGGCAATGGGGGCAGGAAACGGAAGTATACAAATGCTGTTTCTCAGGCTGTCAGCATCTGTTTTATTGCGTGGGATGATAGCAGGAAATATAATTGGCCTGGGATTTGTCTTTTTACAGCAGAAATTTTCGTTTATCCGCCTGCCTCAGGAATCTTATTATGTTTCTCATGTGCCGGTGTTCATAAACGTTTACCAGATTTTGCTGGTCAATGCCGGAACTTTTGCGCTTTGCCTTTTGATTCTGCTGATTCCTGCATTTTTACTGACCCGGGTTTCCCCGCTCAGAGCCATCCGCTTCGATTGATCCCTTTCTTTGTTACCATTGATTTTATGGCAAAGGCCGGTGAATAACCGGTTAAATCTTTCAAAAATTCATTTATGTATTCCTTTTTGAAATAATTACTTTTGAGCAATGCTAATTTACAACGAATCAAAATGAAAGTTCACTTTATCGCTATTGGCGGAAGTGCTATGCATAATCTTGCTTTAGCACTTCATTTGAAAGCTTATCAGGTTACGGGTTCTGATGACGAGATTTTTGAACCTGCCCGAACAAGGTTGCACAACTATGGTCTTTTACCTGCCGCTGAAGGTTGGTTTCCCGAAAAAATAACACCAGATCTCGATGCTGTTATTCTCGGAATGCATGCCAAGGCCGACAATCCCGAGATGAAAGCAGCCATTGAACTTGGAATCCGGATTTTTTCCTATCCGGAGTTTTTATTTGAACAATCGAAGGATAAAATTCGGGTTGTTATTGGCGGAAGCCATGGGAAGACCACCATTACCGCCATGATATTGCATGTTTTAAAACATGCCGGAATCGAGACCGATTATATGGTTGGTGCCAAACTCGAAGGAATGGACATTATGGTAAGGTTATCGGATACGGCCCGTTTTATGGTATTTGAAGGTGACGAATACCTTACATCCGCTCTCGATCGCAGGCCTAAGTTTCATTTGTACAAACCGGATATTGCCCTGATTAGCGGCATCGCCTGGGATCATATGAATGTGTTTCCGGCTTTTGATATGTATGTGGATCAGTTCAGGATTTTCATAAACCAGATTAGCCCCGCGGGAACATTGGTATATTGCCGGGAGGATGAAGAGGTGAGGGAGCTTTCGGAAAATACCAATCCCGGGATTCGTAAAATTCCTTATGGTATTCCGCTTTACAGAACAGAATCTGACACAACGATTTTGTGTGCTCCGGGTCGGGATGTGCCTCTAAAAGTATTTGGAAAGCACAACCTGATGAATCTGATGGGTGCCCTGGAGATATGCCGGCAAATGGGTGTGGAAGATGCCGTTTTTTATGAAGCCATTCAAAGCTTTAAAGGTGCAGCCAATCGCCTCGAATTGGTGTCTGGTGATGATAATGCCTTGGTTTATAAGGATTTTGCACATGCTCCTTCCAAGGTTAAAGCAACTGTAGAAGCGATGGCCCAACATAACCCTGAACGTAAACTCATTGCTTGTCTGGAACTACATACCTTCAGTAGCCTGAGCAAAGCATTTCTTCCTCAATATCAATCAGTTATGGATGCTGCAACAGTCGCTGTTGTATACTTCAGCCAACATGCACTTCAATTGAAAAAGCTTCCGGATTTATCAGTAGCAGATGTTCGGGAAGCTTTTCAACGCGATGATTTAATCGTTGTAAATGATAGTAAGCAATTATGGCAGACCCTGCTCGATGCCAAAGGAACAAAATCTGCAAATCTTTTATTAATGAGTTCCGGTAATTTCGATGGCATGAATATTGCGGAACTTGCCCAACAATTTATTACTTCAAAATAAAATTATGTCCCGTTTTTTTCTGTTTTTTATTGTTGTCGCATCCTTTGTCCTTCCGGACTATCTTTATTCACAGGCGCAGATTACCGTAAATAATCCACGGCATCAGTTCGGAGATGTACCGGAAGCAAATGGAACAGTCGCTCATACCTTCAGTTACACCAATACCGGCAATGATACTTTGAAAATCCTGAAAATGAAAGTGAGTCATCCTGACATGACAGCGGTAGCAGTTCCGGAGGTTTTATTACCCGGCAAATCCGGTGAAATGAAGATTGAAATTAAACTGGCAAATTTGAGTGGCAGAATTGAACGTCATATCAGTATCCGTACAAACGACCCTGCCTTTCCTGTCCGCCAGATGTCGTTGGGAGCCAATGTTATACCATCTGTAAAAACGACAGAAGAACTGTATCTCCACAAGTCAGGTAATCTGAAATTTAAATCAAAACACATAGCCTTTGATCAGTTTTTGAACAACCAGGTACGTACAGATACATTCAGAATTTACAACGCATGGCATAAGCCTATGCAGATTAAAATTGCAGATCCGCCCGCCTACACGATCTGGTCGGTTATTCCGGAAGTTCTTGAGCCCGGAAAAGAGGGGATAATCGTACTGACTTACAATGCCGAAAAAAGTGACAACTGGGGTTTGTCAATGAATACTTTTGTTCTCAAAACAAATGACAGCATTGAAGCCATGAAAATGATCACCGTCGGGGTCAATATTCTGGAGGATTTTTCATATTACAAAACAACCAAAGACATTGAGGTTCCTGCCATTGGCTTTTCAGAAACCCATTTCCATTTTGGGAATGCAAGTCCCGGCCTGATTGTAAAACATACTTATACAGTCACCAATAAGGGGAAAGGAATTCTCAAAATCAGGAAAATAAAAGCCAGTTGCGGCTGTACAATCCCCCAGTTGGATAAAGATGAACTGAAACCGGGTGAAACTGCAAAATTACTCGTTGAATTCAATACTTTCGGCTATACCGGAAAACAAATAAAAACGATAACGGTTATAAGCAATGATCCGGAATCCCCGAGTGTAATGCTTAGTTTAGGCGTTGATCTACCCTAATACAATTCTGAATTAATCAATATAAATTACACATATGAACACTAAAATAATCCTTTCCGCTTTTCTTATCCTTTGCTCGGTTATTCATTTGAATGCTCAGGAAAATAAAACTGAAACGGAAACAAAGTTCCCGTCAAAAAAAGGCAATCTCTGGCTCAGCAAAGACAATGTAAAACTTAACTATCTTAAGAATACTGAAATCCGTACAGACACGATTCGGGTCTACAATGCATGGGATAAAAACATGTCGTTAAACTTCTCATTGACAAAGAATTACCTTGAGTGTACTGCCAGTCCCGGCTCCCTTAAACCAGGCCAGGAAGGTTTGATTATTGTAAAATACAATGCCACCATGAAAAATGATTGGGGCTATGTGTACGAAAATTTCAATATTGTAACAAACGATACGCTGGAACCGAGTAAATCCATTTTTGTCATGGTTTATATTGAAGAGGATTTTTCTGGTTTAACGAAGGAAGATCGCGACGTTGCGCCTAAAATTGCTTTTGAAAAAGAGCAATTCACTTTTCCGAAGACCAAAACCGGAGAAAAAATCAAATACAGTTTTAAGTTTAAAAATGAAGGCAAATCAGACCTGATTATCCGTAAAACTAAAGCAAGTTGTGGTTGTACTGCAACTGAGCCGGAAAAATCGGTTTTAAAACCAGGAGAGTCCAGTTCAATCAATATAATTTTTGACACTAAAAACATGACTGGTCATCAACATAAAACTGTTTATGTTTACAACAATGACCCACGCTATTCAACTGTTGCTCTGCATATTGAGGGAGAAGTTGAATAATGAAATGTTTATGTCGCAGACTAAAAAAATAATTTTGATGCATTTAAATTTGGGAATATGAATATTCGGATTTTTAAAAAATTATGTATCGGACTGTTGTTGCTGCTGCCATTAATTTCCGTAGCAGCCAAAAAGGGCTATGAAATAAAAGTAAAAGTGAGTGATTTGAAAGATACTGTTGTTTATCTGGCAAATTACTTTGGCGAAAAAACCTATTTAACTGATACTGCAGTTGTTGAGGCAGGCGGACGTTTTGTGTTTGTTGGAGATGAACCACTGCCAGGAGGTATTTATATTGTAGCTGCCGGTAAAACAAGGTTGTTTGAGTTTCTGATCGAAAAAAGTCAGTTCCCCAACTTCGAAACGATGGGCCCTGATTATATTAAGAACATGAAAATCAAAAATTCGCCTGAAAATCAGCAGTTTTATGATTATATGCAGTTCAATGCCGGGAAGTATATGGAAGCTGAGCCACTGCAGAAACTGATGAAAAATACAAAGAATGCTGATTCAACTGAAATGCTGAGGAAGAAGCTTGAAGACCTGAATAAGGAAGTTGAAGGCTATAAGTATGATTTTATGTCGAAGAATCCCGGGACCTTAATGGCAAACTTTTTCAACCTGATGCGTGAAGTAGAATTGCCGCCACCTCCTGTTAAAGCTGATGGAACCAAAGATTCGGTTTTTCTTTACCGGTATTTCAAAACACATTATTGGGATAATGTTGATCTGAATGATGACCGTTTGTTGAGAACACCTGTTTTTCACGGGAAAATTGTTCAGTATTTTGATAAGGTGATACTGCAACATCCTGATACACTGATTGTGAATGCAGATTATATGATTGAGAAGGTTCGGGCGAATAAGGAAATGTTTAAATATTTTATCTGGTACCTTACCAACTGGTCAGAAACCAGCAATGTGATGGGCTTTGATAAAATTTTTGTACACATGGTCGAGACCTACTACATGACGAAACAAGCTTTTTGGACAAATGCTACTGTTGTTGAAAATCTTACGAAAAAGGCACTGAAACTGAAGAAGATTCTGATCGGCGAAATAGCTCCGAACATGATTATGCTTGATACGAATATGATGCCTCAATCTATGGCTGGTATCAATGCAAAATATACTGTGCTTTATTTCTGGGATCCCGAATGCGGACATTGTAAAACCGAGTCTCCTAAACTGAAGAAACTATATGACGATGTTCGCAGTAAGTATAATCTGGAGGTCTTTGCTGTGTGTGCCGATACCAATATGCGGAAAATGAAGGAATACATTGTGAAGAATAATTTCACATGGTTGAATGTTAACGGACCGCGCACCATCACACAGAATTACCATGATTTATATGATGTTTATAGTACTCCGGTGATTTATCTGCTTGATGACAAGAAAAAAATTCTTGCCAAAAGGCTGATGACAGATCAGCTGGCTTCCTTCCTTGAACGTTGGGATGCAGAAATGATTCGCAAGGAGAAGGAAGGGAAATAGGCGAAAATCAGGCTGACAACTGCGTTTATTGTGCTGATAATGTAACCATTTCCTGCGTTTTCAGTTTAACCTATATTCTTAGAAAAGGTTAATTTGAAACGAGTCATACGATATTGTTTTCTTTTTCTTTTTGTATGCATGACAGTGTTTTTGCATGCACAAAATCCTATTGAAGATGTTGGTGATCTCAAAAAGGCTGCCAATCAGATGTTTAAGGCCGCTCGTTTTACCGAAGCCTTTCCGCTTTATGCCCAGTTACTGAGTCTTGATCCCAAAAACCCGGAACTCAATTATCGTTTTGGTGTCTGTAATTTGTATGCTGATAAGCGTGATCCTGAAAAACCGTTGAAATATCTCCTCAATGCCTCCAAAACCCCTGAAATTGAGCATGATGTGCATTATTTTCTTGGACAGGCCCGGCATTTTACCTTTCGCTTTCCGGATGCAATCCGGAGTTATGAGCAGTTTAAGGAGAAGGCCGGATCCCGTGCTGTGAAAGATCTTGATATCGACCGTAAAATCGAAATGTGTAAAAATGGCATGTTCCTCCTTTCAAAAATCAGCGATCTCTTTGTTCTGGAGAAAGTGGAGGTAAACCGGTCCGATTTTTATCGTTCTTACTATAAATCGGATATTGGCGGTGTTTTTCTGATTAAACCGGAGAACTTTATGTCGAAGCAGGATAAAAAGGTCGGTGAAAATTCACTCGTGTTTTTCCCGGATAACCTGAATGTCGTTTGCTTTGCCAGTTATGGAAAAGAAGGTGAGTATGGAAAGGATATTTACTTTTCATTCCGGGGTGCAGATCGCAAATGGAGTGAACCCAACAGACTTGATTTTAGTGTAAACACACCGTATGATGAAGAATTTCCCTACCTGATGCCGGATGGGAAAACCCTTTATTTTTCGTCGAAAGGGCATAACAGCATGGGCGGATTCGATATATTCCGCTCAGTTTTTGATAGTGTGACCAATACCTGGTCAAAAGCCGAAAATCTTGATTTCGCGATCAATACACCCTATGATGATATCCTTTTTGTGCCGGATGTATCAGGTAACTATGCCTATTTTTCATCCGACCGGGCCAGCAATGAAGGGAAAATCAATGTATATAAAGTAAGGGTCGATCTCAGACCCCGGCAGCAATTGGATATTGATTTTCAGAGATTTGCTGATAATCAAAATGAGGAAGATCCCGGGTATAATCAGCTGATTGGTTTGATCAAAGATCTTGCAGCCATGGAGGTGAATGCTACAGTATCCATGTTTGATGATAACAATCCCGATCAGATAGCAACGACAAAGCCTGAGAATCAATTCAATAAACTTGCGATTAATCTCGATAGTATCTCTAAATCGATGAACCAGAAAGTTGCCGATAAAATCGTCGACAAGGCTTACATGGAGAAAACGGTAGATACGGCCTTTGCGTTGTTATCGAAAGCTACACAATCACTGAAGAATCTGAAACAGGTAAAAGCAGATCAGCAAAAACTGCACAAGGGACTGGCAGGCGAGAATAATCCGGCTATTCGCAAAGCTGTTAGTGATGACATCGATAAAGCAATTGTCAGGAAAGAAATCAAGCTGACTCAGATAAAGAAAATGGCGGGAGAAACCCAGCAAAAGGCAACAGGAGGAAATCAGGGTGAATTGACTGCAAGGCTGAATCAGATTAAGGATTTACTGGAGTCAGAGGATACCACTTCGGATTTTAATAGGCTGATCCGGTCAGAAATGGCTTCAGCATCCGATATAAAAACAGCTGAAGAAGGATTGAAAATTGTTTCTGAAAATTCCATGGAGATAATTTCGGCTGTTGTGAAACCCAATGTTATTGCGAAAGAAAATGTCGGTGAAGAACAGGATGATCAGCCTGAGGAGACTTCTAATAGTGGCGAAGATGGTGGACAGGCAAGTGTAGTGCCAGATCCTGATGCACTTGTTGTTGGGGACAGTATTCCGCCTGATAATACTGAACTGGTGGAAGTTGAAAAAGAACAAAGTGTTCCGGTTGTAATGATTCCGGCTTTAGCTCAGGCCAATCAGAAACGCATTTCAGACAGGGTATCAACCATTGCACGAAGGATCGATGATCTTAAAACAAATGCGCGCAATGAAACTTTATCCAGACAGGAAAAATATCTCAGTCTTGATAATCAGTACAGGTCACTTGAAGGTCAAAATCTGACGGCTGCTGAGCTTGAATCAAAAAGAAAAACCTTATATGATTCTATGTCTGAAGCCGGAAGGGATTATTTGGTTTCCTACATGGTGAATCAATATGTTGAAAATTACCTGAATGAACAACTCATTGAAGTGGATAGTCTGAAATCCGACATTTACAGAACTACTGATTTGAATGTATTTATGGATTCTGTTTCTCCGGACAATGAATTACAGGAGTATAAAAAAATTCTTGACAGGCTTGAATCGCGTATCCGGCTTCAGGATAATCCCAAACCCTTTGTTGATTACATCGATGTACAACTGGAAGCCATCAATACGAATGAGCAGACCATGGAAAAATATGTTCACGAAGAGGTGTTGAAAGTCAGAGAATTATCAGAAATTATTGATCAGTTAAATGCTGATATAGGCGGGTTGAAGGAAGCTAAAGTACGAAAGGAATTTCAACGCAAATCGGAAGCATATAAACGTGAATTAACTGCAAAATCAGCTGATTTACAGGCCAATTACAATCTTTTTGTAAGCAATAGAAATCTGAAGATATTATTAAACAACCTTCCGGATTTGAAGCCATTGGTTTCGAAACGATTGAATACGATTGCATTAAACAACCCCGTACCGGTTCCAAAATCCAGGACGATATCCAAGAGCATGTTATTTGGTGAGTTGGAGGAATTTGTGAATTTTGAACTGGGGAAAGCGGATACTGCTTTTGCATTGGCATTTGTGCAAAAGGAATTGTACGATGTTCAGCCGGCCAATCATCCCAAGGTACTACGTATGAATCAGATCATCGGGATTACGAAACCTGATACTTCTGTCAGATCAGTTGCATATAACCAGATGCAGGCATTCCGGAATCAGTACAGCTACTTCCTGCAGGATGGAAAAATGAAACCTTTACCATCATCCCGGGATAGTTTGAATTTGAAAATAAGTGACCTGTCCTCAGATTTTAAAAAGCAAACAAAGCAATTGGGTAAATTGGATAGTCGTCTTGAATCGATACAGAAAGATGTGTCTAGAAGAGAATATAAAGAACTGACATCCAGGCAACAAGAACAATTAGATGCGATGAGCGACAGTTTAATTGCCATGCGGTCGAGGGCTGAGCAAAAACAGGCTGTTCTTCAATCGGAACCTGCCGAAGATAAAAGTATTTCATATGCAATTGAACTTACATTGTTTGAAATAACTGCAATCTCTCAGAAATTGAAATATTTTTATGATTTCAGGACACTACAGTTAGCCCTCAAAGATATGCAGAATGAGCCTGAGCGCATTCCGCGTGTTTTAATTCAGGATGCAAATTATTTTGCAGAACAGGCCGACAGGAAAGCGCTTGAGGCTAAAGAGAATGAAGAATTGAGTGGCCGGTTAGCCGGGATAAAGGAAGTCATATCTCTTCAGGATAGTGTGATCAGCCGGCTTAACCAGGCAATCAGTAAAACAATGATTCCTGAAAAGCTTGCTGTTGATAATAACCAGAAATCACAGCCGGAAACAGAAATTAAGGTAAATGAAAAGGCAGAGCAGGATAAAGAGCAAGACACAGAGACCGTCAAACCCATTGCTCTTGTTGAGAAGGCTGATCAATCAGATGTTTCAGCTGAAGAAAAGAAGAATAAAATCGAACCGGTAACGGAGACAGCGGAAACCGCGGAAACTAAAACACCAGAAACCAGACCAATAGTCACTAAACCTTCAGAAACCAAGCCGGCAGAAACCAAACCAGCAAAAACAAAACCAGTCATTACCAAACCAGCGGAAACCAAACCAGCAGAAACTAAAGCTGTAGTAACAAAACCTGTACTCACCAAACCTGTACTCACCAAACCAACTGAAACAAAGAAGCAAACCGTTCAGGAGACTACGGCAAATAGTTTGTCTTCGTTGAATCCGGTACAGAAGGAAGAGCGGAAACAGCTTGAACAATCCATATTAAACCGCACTTTTCCGGTATCCGAAGGGATTTATTATACAATTCAGGTTGGCGTATATCGTACAACCCGCTCGTCTGCACAATTGTTTAACATCCATCCGCTGTTTGAAGATCAGTTGAATAATTCGCTTTACCGCTATTGCAGCGGCATCTATTCTGAATTGAATGATGCTGTTGCACGTCGTGATCAGATAAGAATGATGGGTGTGCCGGATGCATTCGTTGTGGCTTACTACAAAGGGAAAAGAATCCGTATCGATGAAGTTGCCGCACTGAAGGCAGTTGCAAAACAGCATACCCTCTCACAGCCTCAGCTCAGCCGAATTGTTGAAGAAAGTAAACCTGTTCTCCCTGTGGCTTTCAGGGTGCAATTGGTGGCCTATCGCCGCGAGTTTACCAAAGAAGACATACAACGCTTTGAGGATCTGGTTAAGCTACCGGTAGAAAAACTGGTTAACAATGCCGGTTTACATATTTTAACTACAATTGCTGATTCTGACTTTGAGAAAGTCAGGCTCCTGAAACAGGAAATTGTAGCCAGAGGAATTGCGGATGCCTTTATTACTGCCTATATTGACGGCAAAAGAGCTTCTGTGGCAGAGGCCCGTGGCATGCTTACACCCTGACATGGATATCCGGGAGATTCTTAAAAAATATTGGGGCTATGATGCATTCAGGCCTTTACAGGAAGATATCATCACCTCTGTCCTGAACGGAAGAGATACACTGGCCTTGTTGCCGACAGGCGGTGGGAAATCCTTGTGTTATCAGGTTCCCGGAATGGCAAAGGAAGGGGTGTGCATTGTCATTTCTCCGTTGATTGCACTGATGAAGGACCAGGTAGAAGCATTGAATGACAAAGGGATACAGGCCGTTGCAATACATTCCGGACTGATGGCACATGAAATCGAACGCCATCTCGACAATTGCAGGTTTGGGAAGATCAAATTTCTTTACCTCTCACCTGAACGGCTTGAGAAAAAAGGAATGTATGAAAGGCTGGCTGCTATGAAAATCAATCTGGTGGCAGTCGATGAAGCACATTGTATTTCTCAGTGGGGCTATGATTTTCGTCCGCCATATCTGCGTTTGGCTGAATTAAGAAAACATCTCCCCGGCGTTCCTTTCCTGGCGCTTACAGCTTCGGCAACAGCAAAAGTGGTGGCCGATATTTCGCTTCGGCTCGAGATGAATGATCCTTTCATGATAAAGGCCAGTTTTAAACGCAGTAATCTTACATTTTTTGCTTTCAGAGAAGAAGATAAAATGCAGCGTCTTCTCGGGATCGCCAATAAAATGAAGTCATGTGGCGTAATTTATACCCGGAATCGCCGGAGGACGGCAGATGTGGCCGGATTTTTACAGAAAAACGGTATATCTGCTGCATATTATCATGCCGGACTGGCTCCGAAAGTGAGAAGTGCGAATCAGGATTTGTGGATGAAAGGGAAGGTTTCGGTAATGGTGGCCACGAATGCTTTTGGAATGGGGATTGACAAACCGGATGTCCGCTATGTTGTTCACCTGGATTTACCGGATAGTCTGGAAGCCTATTATCAGGAAGCCGGCAGGGCAGGTCGCGACGGAAAACCTGCATATTGTGTGGTGCTTTTTGATGAGAAAGATATCGAAAGTCTCTCCCGCTCAGTCGAAACCCGCTTTCCCGATATCGTTTTTATCCGGAATGTTTATAATAAACTGGGTAATTATTTTCAGATTCCGGTTGGAAGCGGAGAAGATTTAACCCGAAATTTTGATGTGCATCATTTTTGCCAGGTTTATAAGCTGAATTCGCTGGATGTCTACCATGCCATAGCCTTGCTGATCAATCACGGATATCTTTTTATTTCCGATGAAATGATGGAACGATCAAAACTGATGATCCGGATGAACAACGAACAGTTATATCAGTTTCAGGTTCAGCATGTTTTGTTCGATCCCTTTATTAAAACAATACTTCGTTCCTATTCCGGCTTGTTTTCTGATTATATTAAAATCAATGAAGAAGAACTTGCCCGCCGGATGAATCTTTCAAAAGACACTGTCATTAAATACCTGAAACAGCTCGATAAGCTTGAAGTTATCTGGTATGCCGAAAAAACAGAATTGCCAAGAATGACCTGGGTTCAGTCACGGATTAATGAGCGACATATACAGCTTCAGCCGGAGCTGTATCATGCTCTGAAACAATCTGCTCAGGAGCGCGTCGATGGTATTTTAAGATATCTGCAAGCCGAAAGCGAATGCAGGGTAATTGCCATGCTTTCTTATTTTGATGAATCTGCTCCTGAACCATGCGGAACCTGTGACATTTGCATCAGGCTTCATAAAGATGTATTGCAGGCAGAAGAATTCAATACATTGAAGGAAAAGATCTTGCTACTTATTTCTCAAAAATCATTGAATATCGAAAACCTGGTAGCAGAAATGGAATTGGGCAAAGAAAAACGCATCATCGAAATTATCCGCTGGCTCAGGGATAATGATGTTATTTCAACCGATGCTTCAGGTATAATGCATGTTTTATGAAATCAGAATCAATTCTTCCTGTTTCGTTTTATCTGCATGAGGATGTGGTTTTTCTGGCCAGAGAATGATCGGTATTGATTATGCCGGACCGGATAAAGACCTTGTGTACCGCTATGAGTTAGACATCCCCCGGTGATATGGTTAATACTTTGTTAGAAAAAATTGCCTAATACATAGGCAGTTCCGGAAAAAGTATTAATTTTGCGCCCTAAAATTTAAGACATGACAAAGAAAGTCGATAGTACCGAAGAGAAAATCCACGGTATCGAAGAAGCACTCGGAAAAACCGAACATTTTATTGAAAAGAATCAGAAAATCATTACGATTACCGTTGCAGTCGTGGTTTTGGTTGTTCTGGGATTCTTTGCTTTTAAACGTTTCTATTTACAACCCCGTGAAGCAGAAGCTCAAACACAGGTGTTTATGGCAGAGAAATATTTTGAGATGGATTCTCTGAATAAAGCTTTAAATGGTGATGGCAGCTATCCGGGGTTCCTTCAGATTATTGACGATTACAGCATGACCAAGACGTCCAATCTTGCAAAATATTATGCTGGTGTTGTTTACCTTAAAAAAGGTGAATTCCAGAATGCTATTGATTACCTGAAGAAATTCAAAGGCCGTGACAAACTGATTGCCAGCATGGCTAAAGGTGCAATGGGGGATGCCTATCTCGAACTGGGTGATACTGAATCAGCTGTTAAATATTATAAAGAAGCCGCTGAAAACAATGTCAACGATTTTACAACACCGGTATTCCTGATGAAACTCGGTTATCTCTACGATTCGCAAAAGAAATATGAGTTGTCTCTTCCTTTGTATGAGCGGATTCAGAAAGATTTTTCAAAAAGTGGTGAAGCCAGAGGCATTGAGAAATATATTGCCCGAAACAAAGCGCTTATTCCTGCTAAATAATTATGGCTACAGCTCTGAAAAATTTATCGGATTACCAGCCTGAAAATATTCCCAATGCCAAACCATACCGGTTTGGCATTGTTGTTTCTGAATGGAATCCTGAGGTCACCCTGGCTTTAAACAGCGGTTGTCATGATACACTTGTGAAACATGGTGCACTTGCTGAAAATATACACACTGTCTTTGTCCCTGGTAGTTTTGAATTGCCACTGGCTGCTCAGTTTTTGCTTGAAAATGATACCTGCGATGCAGTGATTTGTCTTGGATGTGTTATTCAGGGCGAAACCCGGCATTTTGAGTTTATCAATCAGGCTGTTGCTGCTGGTATTAAAGATGTTTATCTGACTTTCAGTCAACCTGTTATATTCGGTGTTTTAACCACCGACAATCAACAGCAGGCGCTCGACCGTGCCGGTGGGAAACATGGCAATAAAGGTGTCGAAGCGGCGATTGCTGCCATTAAAATGACAGCCTTACAACACAACATTATAAACAGCAAATCCTAAGCTATGAATATAGTTTTCTATGGTACACCCGAATTTGCAGTCCCTGCTCTCGAAAGCATAGTGCAAAATGGTTATACCGTAGTTGCTGTTGTCACTGCTCCCGATAAGCCATCCGGCAGGGGACTAAAGTTGGTTTCTTCTGCTGTAAAACAATATGCTGTTAGTCAGGAAATTCCTGTTTTACAGCCTGTTGATCTGAAAGAAGCTGCTTTTCATCAACAACTTGCTGACCTGAAGGTTGATCTGCAGGTAGTGGTGGCTTTCCGGTTCTTACCTGAGAAAGTGTGGTCTTTGCCTCCGTTGGGTACCTTTAATCTGCACGCATCTCTCTTGCCACAGTATCGGGGTGCTGCCCCCATCAATCATGCTATTATCAACGGTGAAACAAGCACCGGATTAACAACATTCTTCCTTGATCGTCAGATTGATACAGGTCGAATTCTTTTGCAAAAGGCAATTTCGCTTGATCCACTGGATGATGCCGGCAGCCTTCATGATAAACTCCGGATTGCCGGAGCCGGTCTTGTTATCGAAACCCTCCGCCTCATCGAAAAGGGTGGTGTGGAAGCTATCGACCAAAGTCAGTTCATTGCTCCTGATACACAGTTGTTTAAGGCCCCAAAACTGAACCGTGACATGGCTCATATTCAATGGGATCAACCAGCGGTCAGAATTCACAATCTGGTCAGGGGCCTGGCGCCTTATCCCGCAGCTTACAGCAATTTACTGATCAATTCCTCACTGTCAGTTATGATAAAGGTATTGAAAACGAATGTTTTATATTCTGATAGCAATGTACTGCCCGGTACAATTGAAACAGATTTAAAACGTTTTTTCAGAGTAAGGGCTGCTGATGCCTGGATAGAATTGCTGCAACTACAACCGGAAGCCAGAAAAGCATTGACGGTAAACGATTTTTTAAATGGATTTGCCCTGCAATACCTGAAAAATCAACAGATCAGCTCTCTTATAATGCTTTAACACGCTCGATTTCAGGGCTATTTCTTAACATATTTCTACTTTTATTAACATTTTCGCGGGTTTTCTGGCGAAACACTTGACTTTTTCCTTAAATAACTTATATTTGCAGTAGAAAAATTGTATACAATTATTAACCCAAAACAAAAACCTATGAACAAAGCAGAACTTATCGATGCCATTGCTCAAGAAGCAAAAATGACCAAATCTGATGCCAAGAAGGCTTTAGATGCTTTTGTTGATGCTACTTCCAAAGCGCTGAAAAAGGGTGACCGTGTTGCTCTTGTTGGCTTTGGTTCCTTCACCGTTGCAAAACGTGCTGCAAGAAAAGGCAGAAACCCTCAAACCGGAAAAGAAATTAAAATCGCTGCTAAAAAAGTAGTGAAGTTTAAAGCGGGTGCTGAATTGACTAAAAAGGTTAAATAGTTTTTACCTGAATTTGTAGAAATGAGGCTGATATGCATATCAGCCTCATTTTTTTTTTAATTATTCGTGTAAGTTATGGTGCTCAATGTTAATAGTCTCGATAAACATCAGAAAACCAGTTTGTTGAATTATCTGGTTGGCTTTTTGACAGAAAGCAGAATCGAAAGAATCCGTGAGGTACTCAGCTACCGATCTCGTCATTGCTGCCTGATTCTTGAAAATGTGTTTCAGTCGCATAATATCAGTGCCGTAATGCGCTCCTGCGATTGTTTCGGCATTCAGGATATTCATATAATTGATCATGTGAATCCTTTTAAAATCAATCCGGATGTTGATCTGGGAGCATCAAAATGGCTTAGTGTTCAAACCTATTCCAAGGAAAAAGCACTGGAATCCTGTATTGAAGGTTTACGGAATAATGGGTATCGAATTATTGCAACTACTCCGCATACTGATGATGTGATCGTGCAGGATTTTGATGTAACACAGAAATTTGCACTCGCCTTTGGTACAGAACTGGATGGTTTGTCACCCGAAATTCTGGCACAGGCCGACGGGTTTCTCAAAATACCCATGGTCGGATTTACCGAAAGTCTTAATATTTCAGTTTCTGCCGCTATTACTTTGTTTCATCTGACAAACCGCATGCGATCAGAAATCCCGGATTGGCAGTTAACTGAAAATGAATACATTGATCTTGAATTGAAATGGATCATGTCGTCGGTTCGAAGCGCCGATTTCCTGGCAAAACGGTTCATCAGGGATACCCTCAGGGTTGGTTTGTGAAAATACCGGACTTTAATTTTTGTTTTGCAATTGATTGTATTTGTTGTAATTTGGCATGATTGATAACATATTTTTTGTTTGTTAATTCTAAACCCCCAGGTCATGGATAAAGTGTCAGATAATAACCAGTTGAAGACGCAGAATGGCGAAATTGACCATCTGAAGAATGTTATCATGAAAAACCTGAATCACGAATTCAGAACCCCGATGACCAGCATCCTCGGTTTCTCTGAACTTTTGATTGACAGCCTTTCCGGTACAGAATATGAACCTGTTGTTCAGAAAATTTTTGATTCAGCCAACCGGCTGCAGCATACATTAAACCTCTTGATGGTTTTATCAGAGCTTGAATCTGAAAAAAACAAAGTAGTGCTGAAGGAATTCAATATTAGCGAATTAACCAAATCTATCTCTGATCAATACCGGTATCTGGCTGAGAAAAAGAAATTGATGCTTGTTTTTTACAGTGATTCTGAAGTGTGGTGTATGGCAAACCGTTTGTTTGTTACACAGGTACTGGAAAACTTGTTAGACAATGCTCTGAAATTTACAGAAACCGGTACCATTAAAATTACTGTCGGTGTTGCAACTGATAAAGATGTTGATTATGCTCAGATTGAAATTCAGGATACCGGAATTGGTATTCAGGATTCCTTTCAACAACAGATTTTTGACGAATTCAGACAAATCAGCGAAGGAAATACCCGCCGGTTTGAAGGTATCGGCTTGGGTTTGACCGTAGGTAAAAAGCTCGTAGAGTTAATGAATGGATCCATATTCTTTAAAAGTGTCCCTGAAAAGGGCTCAACTTTTTATATCAGACTGCCCCTTGTAAAGAGAGAGATGCACATCGATGAAATGACAGTTGTAACTCAGATGTTGGGTCGTTCGGTTGTTCTTAAAAAATTCAATAGCAAACATGCTGAACTTCCTTTACTGCTTCTTGTTGAGGATAATTCTATCAATGTGGAACTCATGATGTTATATCTCAAAGATATTTGTCATGTCGTACATACTTTTGATGGTGTTTCTGCCATTAACCTTGCACGTGAAAACCATTTTGATGCAATTCTGATGGATATTAATCTTGGACTGGGAATAAATGGAATCGACACCCTGCGTTCAATTCGGAAAATTCAAGGCTATGAAGAAACACCTGTGATTGCAATTACAGGTTATACCAATCCTGCTGATATTGAAAAACTAAGGCATGAGGGTTTTATTTACTACTTGTCAAAACCATTTACCAAAGTCTCTTTATTTGAAATAATAAAAAACACTCTTTTTACTGAATAATATGGCGGTTGAAATTAAACAAACCGATATCAGTTTTTTTCCGGGGAATGATATTTTCCGGCGTGCTGTGGATTGTGCTTCAGAATGTATTTCTATAACTGATGATAAAAATATTGTACTGTATGTGAATCAGGCCTTTTTAACAACATATCGCTGTACAATGGAGGATGTTCTGGGTAAGGAAATTGAGTTTGTCCGTCATCCGGATTACCTGGTTTATAGTGATATGATTATCAGTGAAACAATGAAAGGGGGCTGGACGGGAGAGTTGGAAAACAGGCGCAAGGATGGTAGTTTTTTCCCGATCTTATTGTCGACCGCAAAAATTGAAGACACGAATGGTGATTTTTTTGGAATTATTGGTCTTGCAAAAGATATTAGTAAAGAAAAAGAAGCTGAATCCAAAATCCATCGGACCAACCATAAACTGGTAAGACATGTCGAAGTGTTGCGGAAATTAATCCGAAGCGATTTTAAAAATTTAAATGAAGCTATTATTGCTATACTCCAGGCAGGAGCTGAAGTTTTGGATGTACCCTTTATCAGTTTGTGGCTTTATGAAAAAATGTCTCATGAAATTAACTGTTTCGCTGAATTCAACAGAACATCAGATTCTTTTTCTTCCGGTCAGTGTCTGCCATTAGCACAAACACCTGTATACTATAATGCACTCCTGCAAAAAGGTCTGGTTGATGCGACAGATGTCGGCAATGATCCACGAACCAAAGAGCTTTTAAAAGGATATCTTATACCAAAAGGAATCGAATCGATGCTCGATACGGTTGTGATCCATAAAGGCGATATGCTTGGTCTGATCTGCATCGAAGATACAAAGCAAAGGCAATGGGAACAGGAGGATATTGTATTTGCTCAAAGTCTTGCCGATCAGGTTTCCTATTTGCTCGAAAAAAGAGACCGATTGATTGCCGAAGAGGCTTTAAAAGAAATGGTCGCTACAAAAGATCGCTTTTTCTCAATAATTGCCCATGATCTGAAAAGTCCTTTTAATGCATTATTGGGATTTTCCTCTTTATTGAACAATGAATACCATAACATCGATGATGAAATCCGTCTGAGTTTTATCCGGAATATCCATGATTCAGCCACAAGAACTTATAAGCTACTTGAAAATCTGCTGGAATGGTCAATGGTTCAATTGGGTAAAATTTCCTACAAACCCGAAAAAATTGATATTTCAAACTTTGTAAATGATGTTGTCCTGCTCATGAAAAACGTGGGATCAACCCGGCAAATCAGAATTGTAACAGAGGTAGGGTATGGAACAAAAGTGTTTACCGATGTTAATATGACCCGTACGGTACTCCAAAATCTGGTTACGAATGCAGTTAAATACTCTGATAATGGTGGATCAGTGCGGATTACTGCAACAACCAGAATAGACGGGATGGTCGAAATATCTGTTATCGATACAGGAATTGGTATTAGTATTGAAAATCAAGGCAAGCTGTTTCAGGTTGGCGAAATACTCGATATCGATGATAATGATAGTAGAAAAGGAACAGGTTTGGGTTTAATTCTGGCAAAAGAATTTGTTGAAAAATGCAAAGGGAGTATTGGTGTGGATAGTGAATTGGGTAAGGGAAGCCGGTTTTACTTTACCCTTCCTGTTCAATAATCATTGATTATCAATTCGTCTGTATTTTTTTTGTAACTTTGCAGTCTTAATCAAAATATTAATGCCATGGGAAAAGGAGATAAAAAAACCAAAAAAGGTAAAATTATCATGGGCAGTTATGGTGTGAAAAGAAAACACCCTGCTTCTAAAACAGTACATACTCCGGCTATTAAGCCAAAAGAAGCCCCTGCTGCAGAGGCTGAAGTACACCTTGCAGATGCAGATGCTGCTGAAAAAGAACTTAAAAAAGCAGCTGCAAAGAAAAAAGCTCCGGCAAAACCAGAGCATAAAGAAGAAGTAGTTGAAACAACAGCTGTTGTTGAAGAAATTGCTGAAGAGAAAGCTGAAGAGATCGTTGAAACACCGCTTGCTGAAGAAACAACAACACCTGAAGAAGCGTAAACGTATTAACCGTTTTGACGAATCAGGTGCTTGAAAACAGTGCCTCTTTCCTCAAAATTGTAAAACCAATCGTAACTGGCCGCTGCCGGGGAAAGTAAACATACTCCTCCGGCATTGGTTTTTATAAGCGAAAGCGCAACAACCTCCTCAAAGGTTTTTGCCAGAAAACATTGCTGATGGCCTGTTTCCGGAATCCTGTAGTTCTGCATCATCCGTTCACCGGCTTCTCCCATAAATACAATAACGCCAACCTCCTGTAAAAGGGGAGATGCCAGCAATTCACTATAGTCAATTCCCCGGTCTTTGCCGCCAAGAATCAGTGTATTTACGTTTCCAAGTGCCTTCAGTGCTGCCAGTGTGGCTTCAGGAATGGTTGCAATCGAGTCGTTGTAAAAATGTATCCCTTGAAACTGACCTGCATACTCCAGGCGATGCGGCAAAGGTTCAAACGATTCAATTCCCCGCACAATCTGTTCATCCGAAAGTCCGTTTAAGCGCGCTGCCGTTATTGCTGCCATGATATTCATGACATTGTGCCTGCCTTTGAGCGGGGTGAAGTCTGTAAGCCGGTAAACAACTTCGGTTTTTTTGCCAACCTCTGCCAGATGGATGGTGTCATCAAAAGAATAGCAACCCTGCACTGGCTTTTGAACCTGAGAGTAAGCATATACCTTACGTTGCGCAAGAAAAGGCTGGCAAAGGGCATGTACAAGTGCATTGTCCTGACAGTAAATCAGGAAATCCCCTTCGTTCTGATACCGGACAAGATTCAGTTTTGCCTGCTGATAGGCTTCATATCCGGAATAATGATCCAGATGCTCCTGGAAAATATTCAGTAGGATAGCATATTTGGGAGAAACCTGAAGTTTTTCAAGCTGATGCGATGATAATTCATAGGCGATCAGTGTATCCGGACCGATGTTCTCAACAATATCAAATGGAGGAAATCCCATATTCCCAACCAATAAAGCATCTTCATTCCGTTGTTTAAAGATATTCCACAGGAGGCTTGTGGTGGTAGATTTTCCTTTGGTCCCAGTTATTCCGGTAATCTGATCCCGGTAGATTCTGATGAACAGAGATGCCTGAGATTCGATCCGCAACTGCTCATGATCCGGAATTTCTGACATGGGGATGCCGGGACTTTTCATGATGAGGCTAAATTCCGACAGATGCTGTGTATACTGATCACCCAAATACAGATCTATAAAGGCGTCCCGGCTTAAAAAGGGATGCTTTGAGGCGAGATCGGTTTGTTTATCGGCTATCGCCAGCTTTATTTCCGGTAGCCACCGACGGATCAGGCGGTAGGTGGATTGTCCTTCCGCACCGAATCCGAGTATGATAATGCTGTTTTCGCGGAATGTTTCAATCAGCCTGGTTTTCATAATATCGGTGTTTCAGGTAATTAAACAATTCGGGCGACAGGTAATGTTCTTCATTGAGCAATTCCATAAAACCGGCAAAGGAAACATCCTTGTATTTCAGAAAGGCAGGGCTTTTCTGATATTCCCGAAGCAGAAAGGGCAGTTCAGTGCGCTGCTGTATGGCTTCACAAAGGGCCATATTCACTTCTTCAAGTGTGCCAATGCATTCAAAAGGTTTTTCAGGGGTATTCCCTGTCAGTTTATGCAAATCAGAAATCAACGCAGCATTATCCAGAATGGGATATCCGAAAATCGCGTTGAGTTTGGAGTCCTGCAAAAAAGGAGAAAGAATAATGGCCGCAAACAGGCATTTTGAGCATTGACCACACCATTTGTCCTCCTTGCTGCCCGCATTACAGCTTCTGAAAACCGGATGATACTGCGGAAATCCTGAAAACTGCCTGGCTATCTGTAATTCATTAAAAGGCCTGAGAAAGCTGAGGTATTCATAATCCGGACTGATGAATTCGTGGGTATAGGCCCGGAAAGCAGATTCGAATTCAAGTGATTTACTGTATTGATGATTGATATTCGTGCCGGGAATGGTGGGTTCATTGGCACTGGCTTCATTCGAAAGCATGATATATTTCTTCTTCCACAGATAGGCAGCTGTCAGGCTGATGAATGCCAGCAGGGCAGAAAAGGGCGTATGACCATTGAGATAGCCTTTCCCATTCAATTCCAGCATCAGCGGATCGAGGCTTCGGTAATACCGGATTGCTTTTTCCGGCGGAAATCCAGCCTTATCGATGCAATCCTCAATGGCTTTCCGCGGATTCAGCGCAAAGGGTGTACAAGTCATACGTTCTTTAAGCAATTCAAGACTCACAACTGAATCTTTTCCACCGCCAACAGGAATAAGACAAGCATCTTCCAGATCAATACGGCTTGTTTTAAAATGCTTTTCAGAATCAACACGCAGATCCATGAATGTATTCAGATCCGGCTTAATCCCGTTCACATAAAAAAACTCACCCATACCATTATAATATAGATGTAAAAACCAATCGAGTTGCTTCTGATTCAGATACCCTGCTCTGATTATCACCCTGGGCGAACAACTTAACTTCCAGTAACTGATCAGTTCGATGAGCCCGATATGAAAGGCGAGATGCTGTAAATGGCTGTCATTGTCGGGTTCAACCGGTAAATTTCCACGGAACGGGATTCGCAGGCTGGGCCGGAAATGAATTTCATCGCCTGAGCGAAAATGGAAATCAATCCTTATTTCGTCCTGATTCCGGCTAATACCAAAGGATTCATAGATGAATTCCGGATGTAGTTTTCGCAGGCTTTCGTATTTATTTTGACCTGTCATGAAGGATTTGCTTGGCTTGATAGTATATTTGTGGTGTCAGCCCAAAATTAGATAATACTTTTAAACTCTGAGCGTTTTCGTTCTATGACCCAAAAGAAATTAAAACCAGCACCCGGCAGACTTCTGATTTCGGAACCATCACTGCAGGATGTCTTCTTTAAAAAATCGGTTGTTCTCCTTGCCGAACACAATGATGAAGGCTCTTTTGGCCTGATCATCAATAAACCGGTTACTGTTCGTCTACCGGAAGTCGTAAAAGACCTTCAGGATTTTGATGTGCGGCTTTTTCTGGGCGGACCTGTGAAAACCGACAGCCTGTTTTTTATACATACGCATGGTGATCAGGTTGAAGGAAGTCTGAAAATCTTACCCGGAATCTATTGGGGAGGTGATCTTGATCAGGTCAGGGAATTGATGAAATCCGGCGTAATCAGCCAGGATGATATCCGTTTTTTTATTGGGTATGCCGGATGGGCAACAGATCAGTTGAATCAGGAAATGGAAATCAATTCATGGATAGTAGCCGAAACAAACGAAAAACAGATCATTGCCTCGGATCCGGAAACCCTTTGGCAAAAACTGATGCGTTCGATGGGGCAGGAGTATGAAATCTGGGCAAATTTTCCTGCAGATCCTACCTTAAATTAATCGGGAAACCGGTATAAATAGTATTTTTCATCCCCTGTAATGTTTTGATCTACAGCCTTTATTAACCGTAATTCTGGCATCTGCGTACTATCTGCAGGATAGGGGAGGACAACCAGCCTGCTTCCGCTTTTTTGGGATTCTGCCTTCAGTCGCCCGTAAACCGTCGGCTGATCCAGCGTACGTGTTGGCAGGTATTGATTGTCCCAGTGGATATAGGTGAAGTTCTGCTTCCGGCCTGCATCCCAGAAATCCCGATGATCAAGATAAGGAACCAGCGCGGTGATGGTGTGAATATTGTAGGTAAGTATCTGTTTTTCAGATGGATATTCGGTATTAATGAATTCACTCATCTCCCGGGCTCCCGAAAAGGATTTTCGGATATCCAGCCCGATGGAATAAAAACCTGTTATCGCAGAGGTAAAAAACAGGAGTGATAGAACCGAATAAACAAAGACTCCGTAAAATCGTCTCCGGTCGATGTTCTTCAGCCTTTCCGGATAGGATTTCTTCAGCTCCGGATAGTTACCGGCCCACAAAACAAAGATCAATCCGAGAAAAATAAAGCCGAAATGCCGGAGATAGCCCGAATGTTTAAAGGTGAAAATCAGGAACAGCCCGCCAATACTGAATAAATAGAAGAACAACATCTGCCTGTCCTTTGCTATCATGCGGATAATCAGAATAAAAACAATCAATAAAAAGAATAATTCGCTCCAGTGTTTGAAATGAAGCGTCATCCCCGGATTGCTTAAGTAATTCGGAATCAGGGCGTGACCAATCGCATCGAAGATCCAGGGCCAGTCGTTTCCATTCATCAGCCCCGGCTTCCACGAATCTGCAGGAGGAATCATCTGAAACAGAAATAGCGAAAATCCTCCAGCCAGAATAATAAACGAAGCCAGCACCTTTGGTTTTAATACCGATCGCAATCCGGTTTTTAAATAATCCCAAACAAAAATCAGGCTCAGGGCTGCTGCAGCAAATAAACTATGCGTATTCGTATTGGCAAGCAGGGCAATCAGCAGGCTAAACAAAAGCGGTTTGTCTTTGCGGAGTTTAAAAACCATGGCGAGGGCAAAAAGCAGCAAAACACTCAATGCATAACTCCGGGCAATAATACTGTATTCATAAACCAGGAAGTAATTGAATGCCAACAGATACCGGAATCCTTTTTCAAACGGGGCATAAAATATCAGCAAAAACACGGCAGCACTTGCAATCAGCCAGTGAAGCAGCTGCATGCTGAAATAGGGAAGTCCTGCCTTGGCCAGCGGCATCAGCAGCATGTGCCATAAAGCAGGACTTCCATCGTATCCCATTTCATGAATTAATCCGGGCAGACTCAGGTCGCGGGCCAAAAGCCAGGCCTGTGCCTCATCACGCCAGGGTTCATGAAGCCACATTCCCGTGAAAGTAACCACAACATAGATCGCAAAAACCAGAATATTGCTGCGGCTTGTTGCTGTGGTTTTCATGGGTTAGCGGATCAGGGCTTTTTCGTATAATCTATTTCTGAACCCAATACGCTATGCGGTATCAGATATACTGCCAGCATGATAATAGAAGCAGCAATAACCCAACCGCGGTGCATTTTGTTTTTCCGGAGCATAATAACAGCAATGAGCCACCCGATAAAGGCAACAGCCGTTTTATTATCCGTCATGTCATGACCCCAGGGCCAGCCTGTCCAGTAAGCATTGAAGGCAAATTTCTGTACAAATGGGCCTAAAACAATACCGCCAATAAACAGGGTAACCAGCGCCCAGATGGCAATTTTGTAACTTTCAGTTCCTTTCCGCAAAGCTTCAATACCTGCACGGGTTGAGAACACCATGGCGAGGAACATACAAATAATGTGAGGAATCATGATATATGCAGGAACATCTCCTTTAAAGCGGATCACGACAGGCTTGTCATACAGGGTAACGTTCTCTGATCCTTTTGATAAGGTAACACTGTATTGAACCTTACCTGCAGGTTCCTGATGGGGTACATACGCAACTAATTTGCCGTTTTGACGCATCATTGGTACCGTTGTCAGAGAATCATGGCTTTTGAACCGTTTGTAGGTGAATTCGCCTTTCACTGCAGTATCTGCAATTACGATCTCGACAGGAGCATCTCCGGCCCCGCCAAAGGTCCGGATTAATTTATACTTGATTTTTTCTCCGCCCAGTTCCACTTTTCCGCGTACTGGATAGGTGGGGCCGGTTGTGCGCTGATAGTAGGCAATGCTCATCATAAAAACGACGGAAAATACCCACCATAAGGCTGCTTTAGTTTGATTGTTCATGTGCTTTCTTGTTGGTTTTGTTAAAAATAAATTCGACAGTAGCTCCTTTTCTAAACAATCCTGCGGCAAAATCGGCTACTATAAAAAGCGGAAAACTGCATAAAAAGTACATTTTTTGCAGGAACACACTCCATTTTCCATATTCCGGGGCATAGGCGGTATTGCCTTTGAGGCGTTCAAAGAGCACTTCACGGCGTTTCAGCATGCAATTCAGACTGCTCTGAACTGCCCCGTATGGATTTTGTTCCAGCGAAACCCAGCTTGTTTTTTTAAGCTGAAACCCGCGTTCATTCATCATTTTTTCGAAGTCGTGCGGCCTGAAAAAGAACAAGTGCCTGGGTGGATCCAGATGAAGCCACTTTCCTTTGTAGAAACGGCTTTGCCAGCTGTCGATATTCGGGAACGACATCATCAGTACGCCGCCGGGTTTCAGGGCTTTTTCGATCAGATCCAATACCAGATCCGGTTCATCCAGATG
>CAYLTH010000021.1:26847-34473 GCA_964386485.1 uncultured Bacteroidales bacterium
AGGCGTTTGGCGCGGCCGGTACGAAATGTGTCGAGTACTTTTTCAATGGCCGGGTGACTGAATTTCTCTTCCTTTTCACCATAATAGGAGGTATCATAAGCCTGTGCCAGCATAGCAGCATCGGGACGTGGACTGAGGAAAACAGCCCGGCAGTTCAGGCAGGTCCGGAGCATAAACTGATGCCCGAAAATGTCTTCAGTGGCGTACAATTCGCTGTTTTCAGCCGAATGACAAAAGATACAGCTTTCTTCCTTATGCATTTTTTGCCTTTTCATAAATCCGGAAGCGCGCTATACCCAGCTTCTGAAGAAAATAATACACACTGGTTTTCAATACACCCAGGCCATAAATCGTACTTCTCCGGAAATTGATACTCGATCCTTCGGTAAAATATTTGGTCGGACAGGTGATTTCTGCAATTTCAAAACCGTGATAGAATACCTGTGTTAATACCTGATTATCAAATACAAAATCATCCGAATTTGCTTCAAAATTGATTGTTTCCAGCACTTCCCGGCTAAAGGCACGATACCCGGTATGGTATTCGGAGAGTTTTTGGTTGATCATGATGTTCTGGGCCAGGGTTAATAGCCTGTTAAACAGATATTTGTAGACAGGCATCCCGCCTTTCAAAGCACCCTTCCCCAGAATACGTGAACCCAGCACAGCCGGAAATAAATCATTGGCCATGAGATGGGCAATCGACGGAATCAATTTTGGAGTGTACTGATAATCGGGATGCACCATTATAATAATATCGGCACCCAGTTCCAGGGCTTTGCGGTAACAGGTTTTTTGATTCCCGCCATAGCCTTTGTTTTCAGGATGTTGGATAATGTGTTGAATGCCAATTCTGTGGGCCACTTCAATGGTGTCATCCATCGATGCATCATCCACAATAACAACTTCATCCACAATGTCGAACGGGATTTCCCGGTAGGTATCCTCCAGGGTTTTCGCCGCATTGTAAGCAGGAAATACAACGACAATTTTTTTATTGTTCAGCATAGGATTATTTACTCTTATCGGGGGCTACCGGAATAGCCGGTAAGGGTTTATAGTTTTTCAATTCTTCCAGGATGACTTCGATGGCTTTGTTTAGCTGTTCATCAATGCCGGCATATTCTTTGGCCGGGTCGTTTTCGATGTAGATATCCGGGCTCACGCCTTCTCCTTCGATAATCCATTTGCTTTCTTCCGATGAATAGCTTGCAAATTCAGGTTTACGCAGATCAGCACCATCCACAAAGGGCAGGGATCCGCGGATTCCGACAACACCACCCCAGCTTCGGGTTCCGATCAGTTTTCCCATTCGGTGTTTGCGGAATCCGTATGGGAATAAATCGCCGTCGGAAGCAGAATAATGATCCAGCAATACCACCTTGGGTCCCAGCATCATCTGACGCGGAGTCTGGCCCTGGGTCGGGACATTGCGCGACATATTGGCACGCGTCACTTCCCGGTTCAGGCGTTCAATAATCATTGGCGATACATTTCCGCCTCCATTGCCACGGTCATCAATGATCAGCGCTTTTTTATCGAGCTGCGGGTAAAAATGCTTTACAAATTCATTCAGTCCTTCCACGCCCATGTCCGGAATATGAATATATCCAACCTGACCCTGCGTGGCTTCATTTACTTTGCGGATGTTATTCTGTACCCAGGTGTAATAATACAAGTCGGCTTCTGATTTTATCGGAAGAATAATCACTTTGCGGCTTCCACCCGTTTCGGCTTTGCTGTTCACGGTGAGTTCAACCTGTTTATCCACCTGATTCACCAGCAAGGCAAATATATCAGGGCTGTTCTTCAGATCCTGACCGTTTACGGCCAGAATGAAATCTCCTTCTTTAACATTCACACCGGGTTCGAGCAGCGGCGAGCGCAGGCTTTTGCTCCAGTTGGCGCCCTGCAAAATCCGGTCAACCTTAAAATATCCCGATGCGTCTTTACTCACTTTCGCTCCCAGTAATCCGGTATTGTAGCGATCTGTTGATTTCCGGTCGCCTCCGCTGATATACGCATGCCCTACATTGAGTTCTCCGATCATTTCACCGATCAGGTAGTTCAAATCATTGCGATCATTGAGGTAGGGAAGCATCTGTGCGTATTTATCCTTCATGGCCGGCCAGTTTACACCATGCATGTTCGCTACATAAAAGAAATCGCGCATCTGACGCCATGCCTCATTGTAGATCTGCTTCCATTCTTCCTTTTTGTTCACCATAATCTTCATGTTGCCCATGTCGATTGATTTATCATCCAGGCTTATTTTTGCTGTTGGCAGATCGATGACATAGTAGGAATTGCTTTTATTGATCAGCATTTTCTTCAGATCGGCACTGATTTCAAAATTCATCCCGCTTCCAAGCTCGGTTTCTTTTTTCTTCTTCAGATCGTACATGCACAAGGGAGATTCGCCACCAGCCGCGGTTTTGTTGTAATACACCATATCGTTTACACAATACAGATTCCAGTAATTGCCGGCTTTTAAGGGCAGCGATATAATCCGGGAGTCAATACCATCGGTATCAATCTGTACGCTTACTTTTTTGGTTTCTTCCTTTTTCCCGTCTTTCTTATCGTCTTTTTTATCATCTTTCTTTTTATCTCCTTCTTTGGCTTCACCTGTTGCCGGTTCCGGATTGATTTTCACTTCATCATTTTCCGGAGCAAAGGGTGATACTGTTGATTTCGATAAAATAAACATATAAATGTTGGACATGTCTTTGTAGGCGTGATTCCATTCGGTTTCACTGTAGGTTGGATTGAAATCGCGGCGGCTGCTAAACAACAGATACTTACCGTCGCTGCTGAAAGCCGGTTGGGACGAGCTGTACCAGTAATCCGTTACGGCCGTTTTTTGTTTCGTGTCACAGTTGTACACATAAATCATATTCATCCCGTTTTTCTGCGGAGCACTGTAGGTGATCCATTTGCTGTCGGGCGACCAGCTGAAATCACCGAACTCCCACACGGCACTCTGATCCACCAGCACCACTTCTTTTGACGTGATATCCACATATTGAAGCCGCAGCATTTTGTCGTTCCAGATGATTTTTTTGCTGTCGGGCGACCAGGTAATACCAAATTTATAGGTGTCTGCATTTTTGGTCAGTTGAACCGGAGCTTCCGAGCCATCCTGTTTTTGCATATAGATTTCGTATTCTCCGTTCATATCACTCAGCCAGGCAATATAGCGTCCGTCGGGCGACCAGATGGCATCCCGGTCATGGGCAGCAGCATTGGCAGTCAGATTGCGGGTAATGCCTGATTTTACCGGAACACTGAAAACTTCACCGCGGGCACTTACCGCCACACGTTTTCCATCCGGCGCAAGGCTTACATTGGTGATGTTTTTCGAGGCATCTTTTAATTCATCGCGACCATTATCCAGATCATCGGTAATGCTGATGCTCATTTTTTCGGCTTTCTCGGTGGCGAGATCAAACAGGTAGATATACCCGCCGTTTTCGAAGGCAATAACATCTTTTGTAAAGGAAGGGAATTTGATATCGTATTCTGTAAAATTGGTCAGTTTCCGGGTTTGTTTCGTATCCTGATCATATACAAACAGATTCATCGTCCGGTCGCGGTCGCTCAGGAAATACACTTTATTCCCCGACCACATCGGGAAAATATCCTGTGCATCATTGCTGGTAATGTTGATAGTTTGTTTGCTGGTGAAATCATAAATCCATACATCATCAGCCATTCCGCCTTTGTAATATTTCCAGGTTCTGAATTCGCGGAAGATCCTGTTGTAGGCCAGTTTTTTGCCATCGGCCGAATAGGAACAGAATCCGCCTGTTGGCAGGGGTAATTCCTGCGACAATCCACCTTCTGCAGGCACACTGTATAATTGCCCTTTGAAATCATTAAAGGTCTGTTTACGTGAACGATATACAATGTTTTTGCCGTCCGGTGTCCAGGTCATAACAATGTTATTGGGACCCATGCGGTCACTGATATCATCGCGGCCAAGGGTGGCGGTATGGGTCAGACGAAGCGGGCTTCCACCCTGGGCGGGCATTTTATAGACTTCTGTATTTCCATCGTACTGGGCGGTAAAAGCAATCCATTTTCCATCCGGAGAGAAATGGGCAAAACACTCCAGTCCCTCATCGGATGTGAGTTTCCGGGCAGTTCCTCCGCTGCGTCCGACGGTATATAAATCACCGGCATAGGTAAACACAACCTGATTCCCGTGAATGGCCGGAAAACGCAACAAGCGGGCTTCCTGGGCCTGCGACAGCATTCCCGACAGAATCAAAATAAGAATGAAGAGACTTTTTTGAAAAAATTTCATTGTAATATGGTGTTAATGAGATGAATGTAATAAAATTAACTACTTCGTTTCAGTTTCCGGCTGTTGTAAGCCCGAAGCCAAAAGCATATAATTGAACAAAAATAGAAAAGTTTTGCTCAACGGGGCTTAGGTAATGCGTTAAAAGACGGTATCTTTGACCGATTAATTGCGGATACCATGAATGAATTTTTTGCAATGGCTGATCATTCCTGGACTTTCCAATGGATAATTCTTCCATTGTTGATTTTCCTCGCGCGCATCACGGATCAGACTATCGGCACCCTGCGCCTGATCTTCCTCTCCAAAGGATATCGCCTGATCGCGCCTCTCCTTGGTTTTTTTGAAGTCATCATCTGGCTGGTAGCCGTGAGTCAGATCATGAAACACCTTGATAATGTGATGAGTTACGTGGCCTATGGGGCAGGATTTGCCATGGGGAATTATATCGGAATGACCATTGAGCGGAAAATCTCCCTGGGGAATGTTATCGTCCGGATTATCCTGAAAGATTTCAGCGAGGAATTGAAGGAGAAACTTAACATCCAGAATTTTGGTCTGACCATCGTGGATGCAGTAGGAAGCCGGGGCAATGTGAAAGTTCTGTTTTCAATTCTCAAGCGCAAAGACCTGGATCATTTTCTCGGAATACTGGATGAACATGAGCCGGGGGCATTTTATACCATCGAAGAAGTGAAGTCGATCAATGAAGGTATTTTCAGGCGACAACCCCGAAAGTCGGTGTTCGACAGCCTTTCGTTCCGTATTCTGAAAGCGAAATAAATGCCGAAGCCGTTCACCATCGCAGTGTATAACCCCATTAGCGGGAGCGGCAGTACAACTATTGTTGCAAATTTATTTGCCTTGCTGGTACATCAGCAAACCCAACGCGATGTGAGTCTGATCGATGCGGATCTGTTTTATCCGAGTCTGCACTATTATTTCCCGCAAGGTGATTCTTCGGCGATTCCGCTGCATGTGCAGATTCCGCATATCGACCGAGGGAAATGTATTTTATGCAATGTCTGCGCCAAATCCTGCCATTTTAATGCAATCCGGATTCAGCGCAATGTCGGGTTTATTCAGTTTGATGAGAATAACTGCATCTCCTGCGGTGCCTGTTTCAATACCTGCCGCTATGGAGCCATTTCCCTCATGAGCCATAAGCCCGGACAAATCATCCGCCGGAAACTCAGCAAGCAGGCCTCCCTGATCCATGCCTCCTCCATGGTGCCTGAACGATATGCTATTCCGATGATCTGGCAGATGAAACAACAGGCGATGCATTCGGAGCTCTGTCTGATCGATGTAAAAGCAGGTCGTTCTGCCGAAACCCGGGAGGCCCTGTTTGAGGCCGACCTGCTGCTGATCGTTATTGATCCCTTCTCATTTACAGAAGGTTACGGCGATGTTGTCCTGCCCAAACTGGTCTCGATGGCACGCCAGAGCGCTTTTGTGGTAAACCGCGCCCATGGGATGCTGATGCGGCATCATGCATTTGCAAGCCATTTTGGCATTCCGGTACTCGCCGAATTGCCCTATGATGAAAATATGCATTGGTGGAGTATGGAAGCCAAACCGGCTATCCACCATTCCCCGGTCTGGATGCAGCATTTTACCGATCTGCTCAGTCATATTCACCTGTATCGCCGTACATTATGAAAAGGATCGTTTTTGCATCGGGACGCGGGAATGAAGGGCTGTCGGCACTTTTAGGCTCATTTTTAACACTCACGCCCAATTGTGTGCTGGCCGATTGTTCCTATTCACAGAACCGGCTCATCCGGGTCATGCATCCTGAAAAGCGACGTTCACGCCTGGTACCGCATATTCCATCATTTTCGTTCGATGCCGAACGTTGTTGCCATTGTGATAAATGTGTGGATATCTGCATGCATGATGCGATTTTGCGGTTCAGAGATCAGGTGACCTATGTCGAACATCGCTGCACATCCTGTGGTTCCTGTGTGCGCTGGTGCCCGCTCTGTGTTCTTGAATTTACCGAAAATCACGAAGCCCGGATTTATTCGGCTTCTTCACCGCTGGGTCATATCGTCTGGTCGGAAGCCTTTATCGATCCTTTCCATCGTCCGCGCATGAGTGGTTTGATTGTAGAACAGGCCGGCATGCTGGCATCGAACCTGCAGAGCCCTTATCTGATCATCCGTCCGGGGAGAGGCTTTGGTACCGATTCATTCCGGGCAGTGCGCAATGTAGATGCCATTGTATTGCTCACCGCACCGAGTCCGTTTGCGCTCGATGACCTGAAAAAGATGACCCGTTTCAGCCGTTTATGCGGACATGAACCCATTGTACTGCTGAATAAGGATCATGAGCGATGCGCAGATGCTGTCGACGGGATTATAAAATATTGTAAAGAACAGCATTTGCAGATCGGGGGCCGGATTCCGTGGGAACCCCTGTTCAATAAAGCCGAACAGCAATCCTTGTCGCTGATGGAGATGAATGAAGCCCATAAATCAAAGTCTATCCTGAAAGAAATCTGGTTTAACCTGCAACGCCTCATCGGGCAGCAATCCTGAGATTCATGCAAACAGCAGAAAATATCCCGCTCCTGGCAACAGCCACATTGCCTCCCATTTCATGGTTTCTTGCCCTGAAAGACGCACCGGCCCTGATCCTCGAAACACAGGAGAATTATTTGCGGCAGACCTACCGGAACCGGTATAATATTGTCGGACCCAACGGAATTCAGACCTTGAGTATTCCGGTGCAGAACCGGCATGGAGAGAAAATACCCATACGCGATGTACGCATCGATTACCGCGAGCCCTGGCAGCGGAATCATTGGCGTTCAATCACGACAGCCTATCGAAACTCGCCCTATTTTTTGTATCTTGGAGATGAATTCGCGCCTTTTTACGAAAAGCAGATGGAGTTTTTATTCGATCTGAATTTGGAGTTTATTCAGTTGATCTTCAGAATAATGAAGAAGAGGACAGAGATTCGGTTTTCCGATTCCTTTCGTGTCCCCGGAGAATATGCCCCGGATTTCCGCTATACCATTCATCCCAAACAACCGCCTGTTTTCCCAACCCGCGAATACCGCCAGGTATTTCATGAAAAACTCGGCTTCCACCCCGATCTCTCTATTCTCGATTTGCTGTTCAACTGTGGCCCAGAGTGATAAGGTGTTCCGGTTGGTACATTGCTATACTGGTATATTTGCACATTTGCACATTTGGCAGTGCATCGGGGAAATTTGTGTTAAGGTGTTAAAGTGTTATGGTGTTAAGGTGTTAAAGTGTTCCGGTTGATGCAATTATTGATAAACTCCCAAATTCTCAAATTGTAAGATT
>CAYLTH010000022.1:0-2166 GCA_964386485.1 uncultured Bacteroidales bacterium
TCTTCCTGGACCTGCTGGTGGTATGCCGGAAGTTTCAGTCAGCGACCCATGCTGCAGACCTACCCTTTACTCGCTTTGTCCCTGGCTTGCTTTGTGGAATGGGTATTCAGCAAAAAGAATATTTTTAAATGGACGATGCTCACCATCCTCCTGGTTTTCCTGGCCCTGAATATCTTTCAAACCTGGCAGTATACCTTTGGCAAAGTGCTTCACCCGGACCGCATGACAAAAGCCTACTATTTTTCGGTTTTTGGGAAAACCGGTGTTGGACCTGAACAACAAAAACTGCTACTGGTGGAACGCTCGGCAGGAGAGCGGGAAGTATTGACCGACACCAATGGTTTGAAAAGCCGGGTGATCCTGTTTGATGATTTTGAGCAGGATGCGAATCAGGAAAATGACACCCTGATTGAAGGTTATGGCCGGGCACTGGTTTTGGATGCGAATCATCCGTTTTCGCCGGGGGTTTCGAGTCCATTTAAGGAGCTTACATCATCCTATTATGCCTGGATCCGGCTGAGTTGTATGGTTTATCCGCTTTACGATCTGAAGGAGAATCCGGTTTCCCTGGTTCAGACCTTTGAACACAAAGGTCAAAGTTATAAATACCTGGGAACCGATCTGGCTGATCCGCTGCTGAATGTAAAACCGGGTCAGTGGAATGTTGTGAGCATGGATTATATGACCCCCGAGGTACGGAGCAAAGAGGATATCCTGAAAGCCTATGTCTGGTTGCGGGGACAACAGCCTGTTTTGATTGATAATCTGAAAGTGGAGGTTTTTGAACCGGAGGATTGACGGGCTTTACCGCCAGTTAATCGGCCAATATCGCTGGATGTGGTTTCTTTCCCTGTTATTAATCATCCACAAGGCTTCAAGTCGCAGCATTTCCTGAAGAGCTTTATTGTTTTCAACTGATTTTACCCGGACTTTAGCATACCATTCAGGATTGGCCTTAATCTGGGCTATCACCTCCTGTATGGATTTCTCACCGTAAACCGATGCGGTATCGAAGTGAACAGCCTCCGACAGGGCCTGATTTTTTGCCAGCTCCATACTTATTCCGTTTACTTTTGCATTTTGCCGGATTGCATTCTGCCATGTTGTATCCCATTGTTGAACTGCTTCAAACAATTGCCTGCGTCCTGCTTCGTCTTGCGGGAAATAAATCCGGTAGGCATCCTCAATAAAACCATAGGGAAAACGGTCCAGGGTTGCCTCCGTAGCCATCATCAGGATTACTTCATGCGATTCAAATTCTTTTTTCACATCCATATCCGCGACCTTGAAGTTTCTCCCGATTCCATCATGTATATTAACATAATAAAACCAGAAATCATTTTTACCGAAGATTCTTCCGGAAATTCCACCACCGAAAACATTCCACCAAAAACTATCTGAAATACACATTAAGGATGGTTTTTTTGTCGCAGCATTTTCGTTGAAATGAAACCAGGGATATGCCATAGGTACGTCCGTGAATTTCCTCAGCAAATTCATCCCTTCCCAAATGTCATCATCTGTATCACGATGATCCACAGCAATATCCAGGCTGTCCCACCCAAAATCAACCATTTCGACCTGACGAATTTTCCCGATATAATTTACAAGACTATCGATACAATACCCCATTCCATAGACACTCCAGTGAATCCCGGTTTTGGGATATACCGGCCAGGTACAGGTATCTTTCATATTGATCAGGTACTGGTTGAAATCAATGATATTCAACCCAATCGCTTTTCCTTTATCCCGATAGTAGCTGTAATTTGAGGGTGTTTTTCGATCCTGTAAATATTTATCCGGAATGTACTCAGGATAAAAGGACCCTTTCCCAGGACTTAATCCGATAATCAGGTCAACGCCTCTTTTCTTCAGTTCATCCTGAATAAATTTCAGTTTGCACAAACGTTCTTCCGCCAGGGTGTGCCCAATAAACAGGTTCCCGGTATAATCCTTAATATAGTTTTCCTCAAAGAGAAATTCATTTTTCCCGATGATTACGTTATTGGTGGGTGTAATCGTAAAAAAACTATAATCGAGTTGGTTTTTCAGCCGGATTAAAAAAGGCCTGTATGAATTATGATGTTCAATGTAGTTGGTAAACAGTTGCTGAAATTCTCCGCTCCAGAATGTTTTCCAGCTGAACTCCGGCTTATCCTGAAT
>CAYLTH010000022.1:2266-20049 GCA_964386485.1 uncultured Bacteroidales bacterium
AGCCAGTTTGACAAGGTCATATGCCAGCGCCGCCAGAATTCTGTAATACTTTTTGCGGTATAAGGATTGTTAAAATTCTCCGGAAACCGGAATCCCATCATCAGGGCAAGTCCGATGGCCATATCCGAATATCCTGAGAAATCAAAATAGATCTGGAAGGTATACCCGAGTGCAGCTATCCACATTAATCCGGCATTTAATTGTTCGGGCGGGAGCGCAAACAATTGGTTTACCTGATCCCCTAAAACATTGGCAATGAGTACTTTCTTTGCAAGGCCGATTGTAAACCGAAAAAATCCGCTCAACCGCATATCGTTCGTAATTCCCGAAGCACTGTTCTCAATTACAGCACTCATTTCCGGATACCGTACAATGGGGCCGGCAAGCAGTTTCGGAAACATCAGAATGTGATAAAAATAATGTGGCAGACTCGCAGGACTGATCTTCTTGCGGTTATATTCAATAAAGTATGCGATCTTCTGGAAAACGATGAACGAAACGCCAAGTGGTAGTGCAACTTTAGCAACAGTCAGTGCTTTTATTCCTGCCAGGTTCAGGAGCGGATTCAGGTTCCCGATCAGGAAATTTGCATATTTGAAGTAAACAAGCAGACCCAGATTGAACAGTATTAATATCCAGAAAAACAATTTGCGGGATCTCCCTTCACGGGTTGACAAAAAACGAAGCAAAACATAATCGAGACCAAGAGAAACCAGAATAATCAGCGTAAAAACCGGTGCTCCCCAGGCAAAGAAAAAAACGGAAGTAAGCAGGGTAAAAATATTTCTGTATTTTGCATCGATGAGATAATATGCCAGCAGGAATGCCGGGATAAAATACAAGAGAAAAAGACTGCTGCTAAAAACCATTTCCTGAGGTTGAAGTGTTAAAAACCAAATCCTTCGATATAATCATCCCGCTTCTTTTGTTTCGATTCATATAGATTACAATCGACTTCTACTGACAAGGGTTTTGAGGGTGGATCAAAATCACTTCGTCCAAACTTGAGTGTTTTGTCATCGTAGATCTTTTTCATGTAGATTCCCCAGATCGGCAACGCCATATGTGCACCCTGGCCAAGGGTAATACTCCGGAAATGGACACTCCGGTCTTCGGCACCAACCCAAACACCGGTCACCAGTTGGGGTGCCAGACCAATAAACCAGCCATCCGAATAATTCTGGGTAGTTCCGGTTTTCCCGGCTATGGGTGCGGATAATCCGAATTTATAGCGCAAACGAGATCCTGTTCCCCCTTCTACAACCCCTTTCATCAGGTTGATCATGAGATAGGCAGTTTCTTCGTTCATCGCTTCCTGTTGTTTCGGAATAAAATTGGCCAGAACATTCCCGTATTTATCTTCAATACGGGTAATAAAAATGGGTTCAACAAAAATGCCTTTGTTGGCGTAAGTTGCCATTGCTCCCGTCATTTCATACACCGAAATATCGGGAGTACCAAGACAGATGGAAGGGACCGCATCTATTTGGTTGGTAATCCCCATTTTCCTGACCAGATTGATGACTGCCTGGGGAGAATATCGTTTCATCAGATAGGCCGAAATGTAATTGATGGAGTTCGCCAGGGCATATTTTAACGTAACCATTTTGCCATTATCTTCTTCTTCCGACGAATTCTGCGGAGTCCAAACGGTACCATCTGCCATATCAAAACTAACCGGAATATTCGGAATTTTGGTACAGGGTGAAAACTCTCCTTCCTGCATGGCAAGCGTATACAGGAATGGTTTAAAAGTTGAACCAACCTGCCGGGTCCCAATTTTTACATGATCGTACTTGAAATATTTGTAGTCAATTCCGCCTACATACGCTCTTACATATCCGGTTTGAGGTTCTACAGACATCATCCCTACCTGCAGAAAATATTTATAATATTTGATCGAATCCAGTGGTGTCATAACTGTATCCTTATCCCCATTCCATGTAAAAATGGTCATTTCCACCGGTTCCTTAAAGGATTTCATGATTTCAGCTTCACTGGAACCATCTTTTTTCATGTGAATGTAACGGTCCGACCGGGTAACTGATTGACGGATAATCTGGTTGACTTCCTCGCTGGTCAGGTTTCTGTCGAAAGGCGCATTCTTCATCCCTTTCCAATGTTTATAAAAGGATGGCTGCAATTCTTTTCCCATGTATTCCTGCACCGCTTCTTCGGCATAAGCCTGCATTCGGGAATTAATGGTTGTATAAATTTTCAATCCGTCTTTATACAGATTATAATCTTCTCCGTCCGGCTTTTTATGTTCTTTACACCAATCAACCAGTACATTACGCAAATATTCGCGGAAATAAGTGGCTGTTCCGGAATTTTGATCCGAAGGACTGTATTCAGACATATCCAGTGGTAATCCACGTACAGAGTCATAAATTTCTTCTGTAATAAAATCGTATTTTTCCATTTGGTTTAATACGACTTCCCTGCGTTTCATGGCTCTTTCCGGATTTCTCACCGGACTGTACCAGGTTTGGCCCTTCAGCAAACCAATCAGCATGGCGGCTTCTTCAATTTTGAGTTCGCCGGGTGTTTTATTGTAATAGGTTTTTGCGGCAGATTTTATTCCATAGGCCTGACTTCCAAAGGGTACAGTGTTGAAATACAAAGCCATAATTTCTTCTTTGGAGAAATTACGCTCAAGCTTGATTGCCATCACCCATTCTTTGAGCTTGGTAATGATAAAACTAAAGGCGTTCTGGTTCTCCTGACGGGGGAAAAGATTTTTGGCAAGTTGTTGCGTAATTGTACTTCCTCCTCCTTTTCCTCCGGTAAAAATACCGAAGATAACACGACCCATTGCTTTAAAGTCTACACCCGAATGATCCTGAAACCGAATATCCTCTGTAGCAATGAGTGCATTTACCAAATAAGGGGATAATTCATCATAATGAATATTGGAACGGTTTTCAATAAAGTATTTCCCGATAACTTTCTGATCAGCTGAAAAAATTTCAGAGGCCAGATTACTCTTCGGATTTTCCAGATCTTCGAGAGAAGGCATTTTTCCGAATCCGCCAATTGAAATAATCCCGAACAACAAAAATACAAAGGCTACCAGACATCCATAAAAGATCCAGAATTTTCGGGTTGATGATCCGATTTTTATGTTTCCTTTCCGGTAACTCATTGATATTATTGTTTTTGAATACTAATTCCTATATCGGATATTCCTTCCAGAACATCCATACGCATGGCTTGTTCAATTGTCAAACTGTATTCACCAGGCATTTGAAATTTTATCCCTTTGCGGAGCAATATTTTATTTTCTTTAATGCCCGAATAACCTTTTCCGATCCATTTACCTTCATTGGTTGCCAGTATACATTCAATCGTATCTTTCGCTGTTTTACCATTCGGAAACCGGGTATGGAGGAAAATATAGATATTGGAGAAACGGTAAGTAGTAGTATTTCTTATATTGATGTATAAATCGCTTGGCTGAACAGTATCCTGTATCAAAAAACTGAATTTTACAGGTTTGGTCCGATCCCATTTTTCATCCGGGATATTGGCATATTCATCGAAAACAACATTTCGTTTACATCCTGTTAGTGAAGTAAATAGCAAAACTGCAAGAATAAAAAAAAGGATGTATTTTAATGAGGCCATAGTTATAGTCATTCCTGATTAATCAAAACGGGTCAGATCATCCTGTGCATTCAAATGGTCAAAATCAGCTTTACGTTCCTGAGTAAAGGCAAAATCATCCAGTTTTTCAGGAAATATTCTTTTAGCATTTTTTTCGATAATTTCCTGAACAGAATGAACCGGTAATGCCATCAGATTGGATTGATCGTTTGTATAAGAATACCACATGGTTTTTTTAAAGATATCTGTCTTCTGATGGGTGGCATCACCGTTTTTAAACCGTAGAACGATTTCATTATTCGGGAAGTCCTTCAATGCATCAAGATAGGTGTCATATTCATAATTGAGACAGCACTTTAGCTTTCCACATTGTCCGGCCAGTTTTTGCGGGTTAAGTGACAATTGCTGAACGCGGGCCGCTCCAGTGGTTACAGTATGAAAATCAGACAGCCAGTTACTGCAGCACAATTCACGGCCACAGGTTCCGATTCCTCCCAAACGAGCGGCTTCCTGCCGCACTCCGATCTGGCGCATCTCAATCCGAACCCGGAATTCATCAGCAAGAACTTTAATCAGTTCCCTGAAATCAACCCGTTCCTCAGCAGTATAATAAAAAATAGCTTTTGTATTATCTCCTTGATACTCAACATCATTGATTTTCATATTGAGTTTAAGCTGCCGTGAAATTTTACGCGTTTTAAACATCGCAGGTGATTCATTTTCAACTGCTGTGACCCATTTTTCTATATCTGTAAGTCGCGCTTTTCGGTATACCTTTTTAATGTCTTCAGAATCCAGATGAATCCCTTTTTTTATCATTTGGCGTTTCCCGAGTTCACCGGTTAGTGAAATTATTCCGATATCATGACCTGGCGAAGCTTCAACCGCAACAATATCTCCTACTTCATAAGTGGTATCACCCGATGTTTTAAAAAAATCTTTACGGCTGTTTTTAAAACGTACTTCAACGATGCCTTCTTCCTGATTTTCAGGAAAATCCTTTAACCAGTTGTATGTATCCAGTTTAGCACAGCCATTGCGGAGAAGATTCAGATTACTCTGATATGGTTTGGGTTCTCTGCAACATCCTCTGCTGATAAAGTTGTTTTGGGGTGAAGAAATATATTGAGTTTGTTCCTGGTTAGAATCCTGGTTAGAATCCTGACTGGCTTCCTGATTGGTATCTTGGGTTATTTCCTGGTTTATCTCCTGTATTTCGTCTGAATTATTAAGCGTCTCTTCCATAATGTCATGTTCTCTATATAATATGAAGGGGGTAATCCCCTGTATGTTTTACAAATGTACGAAAGAGTATGAATAAAAAATCAAATATCTGATGGTTTGGGAACCCTCAATAATCCGGCAAATTTCAAACTAAGGTTTAGGAAAAGGATGGAAGGATTTGCATTCCGTTCAATCTGATAATATGAAGAATTCAATTTCTCACTGAATTCAGCGCCATTACCATGATGTATATAGGGAGAAAACTTATTGATAAACTCAAGTTCTTCACCTTCCAGAATGAGAATCCTGTCGTGTTTAAAATGAGAAAGCAGGCAGTCGCGGATAATTTTTAGAGAAAATGAAAAAAATTGTTTCTGGCGCTCCCGTCCCATCACAGCAAACTCATCAGTGGTTTTTTTTATCTCACGAAGATTCACAGAGTAACAACTCCGCATCCATTGTCTGAAAAACTGAAAATGAGAAACATCGTCCTCTCCTTTGAGAATACGCCTGGCATCCAGATAATTACCCTCACTCAAACTGCATATTTTCTGGCTTTCAGCTGCTGAAAGGCTGGTCGTACTTCCAATAAAGTCTGACATATCCTCATTCGGGATCTTGGGGATTCTGACAATCTGGGTTCTCGAAATAATAGTGGACATGATTTGTTCCGGCTTTTCGCTCACGAGAATAAACAGGGTTTTATCAGGGGGTTCTTCCAGAATCTTTAACAACTTCGGTGCAGCAGCATGATGGAGTTTCTCCACCATCCAGATTATCATTACTTTATATTCGGCTTCGTAGGTCGTATAACTGAGGGTTTTCAGGAGGTCATTGCAGTCATAAACATTTATCGAACCTTGTTTTTTTTCAATTTCTATTGCTTCATACCAATCATTTAACCCAACATAATAGTTATTACTGAACAGAAAACTTCTCCATTGTTTAATAAAATTTATGCTGATTGGCTTCCCTGTAATTTCCTTGGTTGTGGCTACAGGATACATAAAATGGAGATCAGGATGAACAAGTTTGTCAAATTTAAGGCAACTGGAGCACATTCCACAGGAATCATCTTCCTGTTTATCCTGACAATTCACATATTGGGCATAAGCAATCGCCATAGCAAGTTTTCCGCATCCTTCCGGTCCGGTGAACAACTGAGCATGACTTACCCGCTGATCCTGAATGACCCTGATCAGTTTTTGTCTGATATCTTTGTGTCCGATAATATCCCTGAATCTCATATTCTTTTATTGCGCTCAAAAGTACAACTTTTTGGTATATTTGCGGGTTGTAGCTTGTCTATTCCAATTGAATTATGCTCAATAGCCTGAAAGATAAAACAGTAGGAATTGCCGGATGCGGAGGCCTCGGATCAAATTGCGCCGTTGCCCTCGCCAGGGTTGGTGTCGGACATTTGATTCTGGCTGATTTTGACGTGGTTACTGAATCCAACCTGAACAGGCAATACTTTTTTCGCGACCAGATCGGATCAAAAAAAGTTGAAGCACTGAAAAATAATTTGCTCCGGATCAATCCTGATATTCGCCTGAGTTTATTTGATATTAAACTCGATGCAGATGCAATTAAGAAAATATTTTCAAACTGCGATGTCATCGTTGAAGCATTTGACCTGGCAGAAATGAAACAAATGATCATCGAGACTGTTGCTTTGGAATTCCCGGAAACTTTTCTTGTTTCCGGAATCGGACTCGCTGGCTGGGGATTAAACAACCGTATTCATGAATCAACTTATGGCAAATTAATTGTATGTGGGGATGAATCGCTGGAGGTTTCAGCAGAGTACCCTCCACTGGGCCCACGGGTTGGTATTGTGTCGAATATGCAGGCCAATGCAGTGCTGGAAATACTTCTTGGAAAAATAACACCTGAATGAATGAAAATCATACTCAATAACCGTCCGGAAACTTTTGATGCAGATCCCCTGAGTATCCGCCAGATTTTGACAATTAAGAATTTTACTTTTAAAATGCTGGTTATTAAGGTGAACGGGAAACTAATCCGACAACCTGAGTATGAATCAACTTTTGTAAATGAAGGCGATGATGTAATGATACTCCACCTGATCAGCGGAGGATAAAAAAAAGCTGCCCTTGTGAGGCAGCTTTTTTTTTAAGATCAATGGGTTATCAGCATCTTCCGGAGATATCGTTTCCCCTCAAATGTAATATAGTAATAATATAAACCTGATGGTAAAGTGCGGGTGTTGATCTCAACCTGATTCTCACCCCTGCTTCCCTTTGTTGTGTTGGTAAACATAACCTGACCAAGGTAGTTAACAAGTGTAAAATCAACCTCACCTGGAGTCGGTAAATAATATAAAATATGCGTTGTTTCATTGGCAGGATTGGGCGTGTTTTGTGACAGTCCCACTCCATTTTCATCAACCTCTCCAATTAAAGTAAATTTCTCCTCTATCTTTTTACAGGTGGTATCATTCTTACGGTATCCATCTGCACTCAGGTCGGTATAGACGCATAAATAATAATATCCGGCAAATCCAAATGAATATTTATGACTGAATGTAAATTCGGCTTCATCCCCGGTATTCAACGGACCGCCTGTCCAGTTTTCCTGGGCGGTAGGTGTGCCGGCGACATTGTAGCCAAGAGGAACATCTGTAACAGCTGAAAGTCCGAGGTTTTTGATCTTTACTTTAACTGTAGCCTCATTGAAAAGGATAGTCTGAGCAAGAGGTTCGATAATCTCAACAATGGTAACATCATAAGCCGGAGGATTTACTGTAATATAGGAGCAGCTTGTGTCATTTGAGAAATGAGAGTCAAATGCAAGGTCAGTATAAGCACAAATCGAATAATTCGATAAGGGAGACGGGTACGGAGGGAAGGTAAAGGTTGTTGACTGATCAGGAGCAAGATTCCCTGACCAGGTACCTACCCCAACTGTAATTCCGTTAATCTGGAATTTTACCGGAATCGTAGTCAGCGGATCTGTTCCGAAGTTTTTAATGTTAACAGATACATTGAGGTCTGTTCCATATACAGTTGATCCCGCAGGACTGATAATGGTAGTTACACCTGCATCAATCGGAATTTTTGGTGTTGTCAATTCAAAATCATCGATAGCCCAACCGTCCCAGGTATTATTGGTATACAGACATTGGAAAACAAACCTGAATTGAGTAGGGATAGCAAAATCCTGAATGATTTTCAAATCCATTGTTGATTCATGCCATCCGGGAACGCCTGCCTGTCCATTGAAACCTCCACCGGTTGTATACCAGTTCGAAGCATTAGGATTTCCCATGTTACCCAATGTTTGCCATCCTGTTGCACTCAAATATTCGATACGACCATAATCATTCTGGAAAATATGAGCCATATGCTTAAATTTCAGGGTATCTAATCCCTGGCTAAAGTCAAACATCGGGGAATATAGGTAATCAGTCCCGTTATTCTTTACATAAAACCCTTCAAGATTGGTTTTCCAGCAATTCGGACTGGAATAGGGTGCATTGATGGTAGTGGAGGTGGTCACACCATGTTCCCACTGACCATAAGTATACCATTCTGTATATAAATTGGGGGCATCAAAGTTGTCAAAGTAAGGAACAACATAGGTCGGAATTCCCAACATTTGTTTTTTGGTTGTATCATTCAGATGATCACAATCCCCGGGCAGATCTGCCCAGACCTTAAGTGTGTAGCTTCCCTGCGGAGCACTATATTGTGTCGGGAAAGTGAAATCAACTTTTTGATCTGGTTTTAATCCGAGGGTATAGTTGAAGGTTGTACTAACAATCGGATTATTCCCAACCTGATATGATACAGGAATTGAGTAAATCGTATCAATTCCATAGTTTACAATCCTAACTTTAACTGTTTCCAGCTGACCTGCAGTAGATTCTGAATAAGCAGGTTCATAAATTGTATCCACTCCAAGATCTAAGTGACAAGGAATGGTAACGCTGAAATCATCAATGGCAAAACCGTCATTCGTAGTCCATCCATTGCTTGTGAATGCAAAACGGAACCGGAGGGTGGGAGAATAGTTAAAGGCAGATAATTTGAATTTGGCTTCTTTCCAGGTGGTTGAGGTTCCAGACCATCCTGGTCCCTGACTGGTTATATTGATGGGATTCCAGTTAATACCCAATGGATCATTTAATACACCCAAATTTAGCCAGGTGGCACCGGCATCAGTACTGTATTGAACTCTGACTCCGTCGTTCGCATTATCTGTCTTCATGGTGTATTTGAATTTTATCCGGGCATTGAATGCCGGTGTAAAATCAAATATTTGTGTCGTAAGATAACAGGCGGCATTATCAGTATATCCTCCGGGGACATTCAAATTGGTAGCCCAGATTTTGGTCGGTGAGGCAGGACCCTGAGTCGGGAAAGCTGCGGCATTGGGAGTACCATGTATCCAGTTGGTTGTAGTTGTTGAAGTATTGACAAAATCCTGTGGAGTAGTCCCGTCAAAGTTATTGTAGTAAGGCAGTGTATCAACCGGAATTCCCGTAAATGTTCCGCAAATAGTATCATTAAAATTATTAGAGTCACCGGCAAGTGTCGGATAAGCACAAATGGTATGCAGACCGGCTGTCCAGGTAACAGAGGGGAATGATAAAATAACCTGTGCACCAGGTATTAAATTTCCTGACCAGGGCATCGGCACAGGTACATTATTATCAAGTTTGTAATTCAATACAATGGAAGTTATCGGGTCAGTACCATAATTCTTTAAGGTTACCTGTACCGGAGCTGAGTAGTTCTCAGGATATACGACACCAGGTTGCAATATGGAGGTAATGGCTGCATCATGCGGTATCTGAGGGATAATAAGTGCAGTATAGTCTTCTGTTTCGCCCCAGGTGTAGGTATTACAGGGTTCAACACCATTCGGGTCCGTTGTTTCAACAAGCACCACCCGGAATCGGGTGTAACCGGTTACCGCTGTTGTGGGAATTGTAATATTACCCGTGTGATTTACTCCCATTAAGGGACCGGATGTCCATGCTGTTTCTGTAGCAGGTTCAAATTGGCCGTTGTAATTGTAATCAATAAATACTTTGACACAATTATTGTAGGTGCCGTTCAGATAAATGGGAGCAACACTAATCGGATAACTTTGACCCTTGGCAAGTACAATGGGCGCAACTGTTGTTGTAAAATTTGTGTACAGTGCGGTTGAAGACGGGTTATTGGTTTGCGGGGAGGCGTTTCCATTGTTGATATTGCTGATGGTCACATTTCCGATGTCATCATCTCCTGTTGAATTAGCTGCAGAACCGCAATATACGAACATGTTGTTTACGACAACTTTGAATGCGGTATCATTCACATGGTTCGCATCACCGGGGATGGTAATCCATGATTTGAAATTATAGGTTTGATACATGGCCAGGTTAGCACTCTGGATAAAGGTATAAGTGAGTTCATCTCCGGGTGCAACAGTCTGACTAATGATTTCTGTAACAGCAGAGTTGGTATTTATTTTGTAACTAACCGGGAAATTTAATATTGGCTGGGTTCCATAATTCCTGAGTTTAATGGTAACTAATTCCGAATTAGTAAGATTGAAACCTGTATTCGGATCAATTATGGTTAAAACACTCCCGTCAAAAGGTGGTGGATTCCCGACAAAAACGGTGTCATTGGCTCTGGGTCCCGGACAACCATTTGGTGCGGTTGCATTTACATAATAAATTGTTGTACCATATAGCAAAGGCGTGGTATAAGAAGGACTTGTGCCAATGGCAGTTCCTCCTACGGGTACAGTATACCAGCTTACAGGATTGGGTGATGTGGCTGTAATTGTTGCAGAAGTACCATAAGGGATGGTCGTATTAACAACAGTCGGTGGTACTGGAACATATTTTGATGTAATCACTTTTGTAGTCGTATCATCAAAATGTGTTGGATCTCCGTTCAGGGTAACCCAGGCTTTGATGGTGAAGTTTGAATCAGCTTGTCCTACTATCAGGTTAACCGGAGTAGCAAAAGTAAACACATGTGTGCCATTAATTGGAATAGAAGCGGTTACAGGCTCTGTTACAACTGGTCCGTTTCCTTTACGGTAACTGGCTGTTAATCCACCGTTAATCGCGGTTAAACCAGTATTTATCATATCGATAGAAACAGTTTCCAATCCTAATCCACAACCAGAACCAGGAGTTATAATTGTAGAAATTGCGATTTCCTGAGGTGCAGGCAGGGTGATAGAAAAATCATCAATAGAGAAACCATCAACTTGCCCACCACCGTCAGAAGTGAAAATATATCTGAAACGGACAGTTGGGGAGATGTTATTTAATAAACTCAATTTGTATTTTGCCTTGATCCAGCCACTGCTGTTACCTTCCCAACCCGGAGAACCGCTTGCTGAAGACATATTCCCGGTATACCAGTTTTCAGCCAGAGGATCGTTTACACTACCCAACAGGAACCAGTTTGTTCCATTCGTTGAATATTCCATACGTGTGCCATCCCATCCGTTTTCTGTATTGAAATTAAGCCAGAATGATAAGCGGGCATTAACAGCCTGTGTGAAGTCGAAGACCGGCGATAATAACGTACAGTTCGCACTGGCCTGATAGGCTGTTGTCAGATTCACATCCCAGGCATTTGGTGCAGAATGGGCAGAGTTTGTAGTTCCATAAGCCGGTGTACCTTTTTGCCAGGATGTTGAACCTCCTCCTGAAGGCGTCCAGATGTCAAAAAAGTCGAAATTATCAAAGAAAGGGAATGTAATACCGGCTAATGCCATAAACTGGTTGCAGGTAGTTGAAGGAGCCCGTGCTGTATTTTCGGCAGGCGATCCGTCAATAGCTCTGACAAAATAACAAACCACATCAGAATCATTCATGACTGGAATATTCCCAACCATTGTGTCGAGTAAAGTATGAATCATACCCACTGTATCGTTAATTCCTCCGTTTACAGTGTAAACAATAAACGCAGTATCAATTCCGCTGACATCTGTAATTCTCGCTTTAATCGGGAATGGCCCTGTAAAAAATAATGTGCCGGTTGGTGGATTTACCAATGTAATAGCAGGTGGAATCAATTCGGAAGGAGCCATTATGACATTAATATTATCCAAAACCCATCCATAATTCTGATTTGGACCCGGCGTACCTGCATCAGCAAGTTTAAACCGAACTTTAACACTGGCTTTGTTTGCGGCAATTACGGATATATCAAACTCCTCCAGTTTCCACCAGTTATTAAGTGGTTTTTGAGCTGGAATTGATGGCATCCATATCCCTCCATAAGAATTCGAAGCAAACCGGTTTCCATTTGTCGCAAATTGCCCGGTTCCCATGTAATGTATACCTGTGAGTTGTGTCCAGTTTGAACCCCCGTCTCCTGAAACCTCAATCGTTGCCTGATCTGTAAAATCAACCTTACAAATCTGGGCAAATTTTAAAATTACATTTGAATTTCCAAGAGTACTGAATGAACTGGTTGTCATGTAGGTAATCGAACTGGCTTTAACCTGACAGGTATCCGAACGAGACCCCCCGGTATAATACAATCGCGTACTGATCCCCCAATCTTTAATACCCGGTGATGCCACCATCGTAGATGTGACACTATCATCAAGGCTCGGTAACTCAAAGCCTTCATGAAATGTCAATACAGTCTGAGCCTGCAGGAAAAAGGGGAATATTAATATAAATCCCAAAAAAAAGGTAAACCTCTTCATGTGTTTGATTTTATTGAACGTAATTACAAAATATACTTATAAAAGGGGCGAAAGTTACAAAATACCAACAAATTACACAAATGATTCATGTAATATTGTATATCTATGACAATACAGGCTGAAATAAGTTGCCTGCATGCCCATTAAAATTGACTTTTAAGAAACTTCGGACAGGAAATCTGCAACAACAAATGTACTCCCGCCAATGTATATAAGGTCATCTGTCCGGGCTGCCTTCCGGGCTGCATGAAAGGCCTCAGATACAGAAGAATATTCCTTGCCTGTTAAACCTGCTTCCCTTCCCTCTTTCGCTAAAATTTTGACATCCAGACCTCTTGGAATGGAAGGCTTGCAAAAATAGTATATCCAATGTGTAGGAAACAAACGGAGAATTTTCTGAAAATCCTTGTCATTTACCATGCCAAGCACAACATGAAAATTTATACAGGCTTGTTGTTTCAACTGTTGAATTACATGTTTCAGACCGCTGGTATTATGCGCAGTATCTGCTATTGTCAGGGGTCGCTCGCTGATGATCTCCCACCGGCCTCTGAAACCAGTGGTGGTTTTAACATGCAGGATTCCATTTGCGAAATGGTTGTCGGATACAAGATAACCATGATTTCTCAGAATATCTGTTGCTGCATAAACTGTCCGGATATTTTTTAGCTGGTACTTTCCGGATAAAGGGCTTTTCAGATGCAAGCCCGGAGACTGATTTCTATGGTTAACAGTCAGATGTAAAAGTTCCGGATTATCTGAAAAGCTTGATATTGTTTCGATCTGAAACCGGCGATCGGCAAACTGGATATTGCTATTTTGGGAGTGGGCGATTTCTTTAAAAACAGAAGAAAGTCCTTTTTGCGTTTCCCCGATTAGGACAGGGACTCCCGGTTTAATAATACCGGCCTTTTCGACAGCAATTTTCTCGAGTGTATCCCCAAGATAATCCTTGTGATCATCACTGATATTTGTGATGATACTTAAAATACTTCTTACAACATTTGTTGAATCGAGCCGTCCACCCATTCCTGTTTCAATGATGGCGATATCCACGGTTTCTGAATGGAAGTAATCCATTGCGAGAGCGAAAGTCCATTCGAAAAAGGAAGGTTTCAGATCATTAAAAACAGAAATATGGTCAGTAATAAAACGAATGACCTCTTTTTCCGGTATCATTTTTCCATTAACCCGGATTCGTTCGCGGAAATCAATTAAATGCGGGCTGGTAAACAAAGCCGTTTTGTATCCTGCTTCCTGTAAAACCGAAGCCAGCATTGAGGATACACTGCCTTTTCCATTGGTTCCGGCAATGTGGACCGAAGGGAATTTTTTTTCAGGGTTTTGAATGCAATTGCACAGAGCAAGGGTAGTATCGAGATTGGCTTTGTATGCAGCCTTTCCGACACGGTGAAACATGGGCAACTGCTCATAAAGAAACGCGATAGCCTCAGGATAGGTCATTAGTTTTGAAGCACAAAGTGGTAGGTTATCGTTCCTTTTTGTTCTTCCAGAGCATTGGGGTTTGGACTGAATTTTGCCTTTTTTGCTGCAGCAACTGCCCGTTTGAAAAGCTCCACACTGGTTGTTGTTGTTCCCCGGGCACCAGCTTCCGCCTTGATAACATTCCCTACTTTATCTACCCAGATTTTAACAATAACAGTTCCTTGTTCCCGGATATTGTATTCAGGTTTAGGTATCGATTTGGCTACTCGACCCGTTAATTCAAACGAAGATCCCCGACCATCACCTGATCCGGGTCCTGTTCCGTTTCCTCCTTTACCATCACCTCCCGAACCCGGATTCCCGTAATGATTTTTGGAGTATAATGATCCTTGCGGATGTCCCTGATCCCCGGGTTTTCCGGTCTCGCCTTCACTGCCGCCTTTTGCACCGGTTTTTTTCTGGTAAAGGGCTGCCGGGTTAACCACCGGGTCATTAATTTTTATGACATCCGGCTTTTTAACCGGCTCTGTCTTTTTTGAAGTTAAGACAGCAGGAGCTTCTTCATGCTCCTGAGTCAGGATGGCATCCTGTTGGTTCTGATTTGGATTGGTTTGATTCTGATTGTCATTCACATCCGATAAATTCTGTGTTTCAATCGGAATAAGTTCCTCGGGTTGAACATCGCCCGTCCCGTCTTCGGAATTCCCAAAATTCACTTCCAGACCCGAACCACCTCCAACCAACGGATAAGGTGGTATGGGTGTCCGCATAACTATCAGGAAAAATAGCGCAAAAATGATCCCGTGAAATACAAGGGATAAAATCCAGGCTAACGGACGGTTCGTATTTTGGTCGTCACGGATCATTTAGTTCTGCCCTGATTTAGTTGCCAGTACCATTTTGATACCCAATCGATTCCCAACCTGGAGAACATCAACCAGATCCTGTACGGTTAATACATTGTCAAACCTTAAAATAACGGTCGGTTCTGCAATATTGAGTACGGCTTCTTTTAACCCGGGTTCCAGATTCTCGAATGTAACCGGATTGTTGTTGATATAATATAATTTATCAGCGGTAACCGACAAACTCACCTGTTGTTTAGTGAGTGCCTGCGACGTTGTTGCTTTTGGAAGCATCAGTTTAATAACAGAAGGGTTTACCAGCGTCGAAATGATCAGAAAAAACAACAACAGAAAAAACATGATGTCATTGAGCGATCCGGTATAAACCTCTGCCGAATATGTTGATCGTCTTCTCAGTCTCATGATCAGGCCTCCTTTTGAAGCAGATCCATAAACTCTAATCCGCTGTCTTCGAGCATGAAAACAACTTTGTCAAGTAAAATACTCAGATAATGATACCCTGTATAGGCTACAACACCAATTATAAGTCCGGTAGCACTGGTGATCATTTTTTCGTACAAGCCGCCGGATATAACTCCGATACTGATATTATCCATCAGCGAAATATTGTAGAAAATCTTAATAACCCCCATAATTGTTCCGATAAACCCCAACATTGGAGCAATCCCGGCAACGATACCCAGAATCTTCAGGTTTTTTTCAAGTTTTGAGACTTCAAATTTGCCTACACTTTCGATGGCTCTTTCAATCTCATCAATGGGCTTCCCGATGCGGCTCAGACCTTTTTCAACCATTCTTGAAATAGGAGAATTGGTTGATTTACAGAGTGCCTTGGCAGCATCCAGTTTGTAATTCACTACAAAATCCCGAATGTTGTTCATGAAGTTCGCATTGGTCCTGCTGGCCTTTTTAATGGCGATAAGACGCTCAAAGAAAAAATACACTGCCAGCATGGAAAGGATAAAAAGCGGAATCATAATAACTCCCCCTTTTACAACAAGATCCCATAAATTCATAGTCTGTACCACGGGCTGAACAGGTGGTGTAGTCATTACCTGCCGGGTGGCAGTTGCCAGGGTGTCGATGGCTACAGTGCTGGCATTCGTTATCTGCAAAAGGATTCCGGTCATAGTTGTTTTTGAAATTATTATTCTGGTATAAAATTAGTCTTTATTCAGGAGTCAGAATCTTCTATACGCATCTAATTTTAAACAACACTTTGTTAATAGGTTATGCCGAAAACCGCAAGAATAACGTATTTTAGTCTCCTTATAATATGTTTTCTAAAAATTCTTGGAATTTGACCACTGGTTATTTATGCCGGAGGTGTCAAATAATCAAAATATCCGCATGCAGGAAATTGAACTTTTGTCCGGACTCAATCAGAACAAGCAGGAGGCTTTTCGCCAATTGATTGAGTTGTATCAGGATAAAATATTCAGGGTTTGCTATGGTTTACTGCAAAACCATGAAGATGCTGAAGAAATTGCACAGGATGTTTTTGTGGAGGTCTACCGTTCTATTCAAAAGTTTAAAGGCGATTCTTCCCTTTCAACCTGGCTTTACCGGATCGCTGTGAATAAATCGCTGAACCAAATTAAAAAGAATAAAAGCAAATCCTGGCTCGTGTTTATTGATACACTTTTCCCTCAAAGTGAACAGGACGCGGTTACCAAAGGAAGCTTTACACCTGGTCCCGACAGAATTCTTGAAAGAAAGGAAAGTGCCGGTATCGTTGAAGATATCCTGAATAAGCTGCCCGAAAACCAACGAATTGCCTTCACCCTGCATAAATATGAGGATCTTCCCCATAAACAAATAGCAGAAATTATGTCAGTGAGTGTTCCTTCGGTTGAATCGCTGATTTTCAGAGCAAAAGAGAATATCAAAAAGAAATATTCCGATAAATTACGAAGATAAAACGCAAGATTAATTATAAATAATTGTCTAAAAATCAAACCACAAGCAATGAAACACACAGGACAAAATACGATTCTTTGGGACTACCTTGCCGGGAAAACCGGACAGGAAGAGAATAATCGTATACAGGCTCACCTCAGAGGTTGTTCATCTTGCAGAAAAGAACTTGCTGAACTGGAAATGCTTGAAGATTGGTTTACCCTGAGAAAAAGCGAAAAACCATCATCTCAATTCCGGGAGAGTGTATTGGAAAAGCTTGCAGAAAGAAATCAGGTACCAGCTGTAGAAACAGTATTTACACGCCATGATTTTTATATTGTCGCAAGAAAGCTGGCTGCAGTTATTGTTATTGGCTTGATTACCGGAGTTTTATTGGTGCGTTTCTCTTCATTCGGGAAGATGCCGGTTAATGACTCTTCCGAAAATGCAATTTCCTGGTCCTACGAAACCATGACCGGGGAAGATGACCTTGTTGCCTACGAATCGTACTTTTTAACACCTAATTCTTCAGAAAATGAGAACCAAGATGAATAAAAGCTGGATTTCGTATTTGCTGATTTTTCTGTTAACGATTAATCTGGCTGCCCTGGGTACGATTATTTATTTTTCGTATCTGCACAACACAATTGAACACAATTCCATTCCTGCAGCTCCGATACTCAATGGTCCGGCCATAATGGATTCGTTGAAACTGAGTCCGGAACAAACCCAAAAATTTGATGATTCCCGGATGCTTTTTCGAGAAAGGTCACGGCCTGTCATGATGAAAATGCAGGAGAAAAAACAGCAAATCATTGAAAAAATCAATCATGACAATGCCGATACCCTGGAACTTAATAAACTGGCAGATGAAATGGGGAAACTCAATGCTGAATTAAAGAAAAATGCAATCCGGCATTTTATCGAGATGCGGAATGCCTGTACTCCTGAGCAAAAGATAATCATAAAAGAACTCAGCAGGAATATGTTCAGAGCAGATGAACCAGGTGGCCGGGGAATGCAGTATCGGCATGGTTGGAAGAA
>CAYLTH010000022.1:20149-29401 GCA_964386485.1 uncultured Bacteroidales bacterium
TATTGGTACTTGCAACAATTACAGTGAACGCCCAACGCGGGCATAGAAATAATCGCGGGTGCAATGGGAAAGGAAATTCTGAATGCCGTTTTAAGGGAGATTCAATGGGAGCCGGACCAAATTGCCAGATTCCCGGTCTCACAGCTGATCAGCAAAAAGAGATTAAAAAGTTGAGGATAGCTTTTCAAAAAGAAGCTTTGCAGCTAAAAAATCAGCTTGCTGAGAAAAGGGCCCGCCTGCAAACGCTGAAAACAGCTGAAAAAACAGATCTTGCAGCGATCGACAAAACCATTGATGAGATGACAGCGATTAAAGCTCAGCTCATGAAGAAAAAATTGCGTCATGAACAGGATGTGAAAGCACAATTAAATGACGAACAGAAATTGTTTTTTGATACAAAAGGACCTAAAAATGGGAAGCAGGGCAAAGGAAGAGGCGGAAAAGGCGGAAAATGTGGGAAAGGAATGAAACAATGTGATGGTTCGGGCCCTCACGGAGATGGCCGTGGACGCGGGTTTTAATGTAATTTGGAAGTTGTCAGCGGGGAGCCAGATAAAGGGAACCTGCTGAATGATCAGAAAGGCTGCCGGTTACGGATCGAAGTACATTGATCTCACCCCGGTAACGGAGATACCCCAGAAAGGCAAAAATCAAAGCCTCTTTAAAATCTACTGTTGCGGCATCAGGAACAACAACCTGGTGCCGCACTTTTTTTTGGATACATTCGATCATGAATGTATTATGGGCACCGCCACCGGTTATCAGAATCCGGCCTCCTTCATCGTGCCGGCAGGCAGTAGCAATCTGATCGCTAATGTGTTCGGTGAGTGTCCTGAGCATATCTTCCACCGGTAAATCAAAAGAATGCAGAACAGGTAAGAAATGTTTAAGAAACCATTCTTTCCCAAGTGACTTTGGGGATGGGAGTGCATAATAGTCGAGAGAATTCAGTTTTTGAAGAAGTTCCTGATTGCACTTTCCCCGGGATGCTATTGTGCCACCTGCATCATAAGGCAGATTAAGAGTTGCAGCATAATAGTTTAACACCATGTTGCAGATACTAACATCATATGCAGTTCTGCCATTCATGCTCTCATAGGAGATATTGCTGAAACCGCCCAGATTCAGACAATAACTGTATTGTCCGAATAACAACTGATCCCCGATGGGCACAAGCGGTGCGCCTTGTCCACCCAGGGCTACATCTGTTGATCTGAAATCACATACTACAGGAATCCGGGCAGTTGCCGCCAGTGCAGCACCATCGCCGATCTGAAATGTCAGTTTTTTATCCGGCTGGTGAAAAATGGTGTGACCATGCGAAGAAATCAGGTTTGGTTTCAGTTTGTACTCTGAAATAAAAGCATTGGCCATTTCTCCGAGAAGAGCCCCGTATTCTTTATGTGTAAAGGCAAAATCCAGTGCAGATCCTTTTTCTGTTTCCGACAGGCGTTTTTTCCAATCCGGGGAGTAGGGAATGGTGGATGCACTGTGAATTTGGTATGCCCATTCTGTGTCTTTTTTTTCAAAACTACACAAGGCGAGATCCAGACCGTCGAGGGAGGTTCCGGACATCAGTCCCAGAACCAGGAAAGGGTTTTCTTGGGATTGTGTCATAAAGTATCGTTTAGTACTTCGAGCCGGATGCCTCTTGAGCCTTTTATGAGAATGGTTTTATCCTTTAATGGATGTTCTTTGAAAAAATCTCTGGCAGATTCAACATCCGGAAAAGCCATAAAACCGGTCTCTGATTTCAAAATCCGGTTAAAGACAGGACCAATCAAAAAGGCAGATACTACATTCAGTTCTTTCAGCAGGGATATTATTTTGAGATGCTCTTCTTCCTCAAAAGCACCCAGTTCACGCATATCGCCCAAAATCAAAACCTCCTGCGGGTAGTGCATTGCACGAAAATTCCGGATAGCTGCTTCCATACTGCTGGGGTTGGCATTGTAAGCGTCCAGAATCAGGAGGTTCAAATTGGTTTGAACGATCTGTGACCGGTTATTGCTCGGTTGATATTTCTCCAGAGCCGTTTTGATATTAACAGGATGAATTTCGAAGTGAAGCCCGCAGGCTACTGCTGCCATCGCATTTTCGAAATTATACGAACCTGCAAGCCTGGTTTTGACAGTGTATTCTTTTTTCTGGTATTTGAAGCTGAAATCAAGGACATCGGTTCCGGTATGAATTGCTCCGTTATAATTATAAGTGGTATGGCTGCCATAAATGATCCGGGTATATTTTTCTGAAAGGTTCATGAGCAGCGGATTATCCCCATTCACAAACAGGACACCGGGAAGTTCTCCGACCGAATCATACAGGGCCTTTTTTGTACTGATGATGTTTTCCTGAGAACCAAATCCTTCCAGATGGGCTTTCCCGATATTGGTAATTATACCCAGGTTTGGCAGGGCAATCGAACAAAGTTCCGCAATTTCCCCGGGATGATTTGCGCCCATTTCGATGATGGCAAATTCGGTATTGTGGTTTATTTCGAGCAGGGTTAATGGAACGCCAATGTGATTATTCAGATTGCCTTTGGTTGCTGTTGTAATAAACTGGGTAGACATTACAGCAGTTAACAATTCTTTTGTGGTTGTTTTTCCATTCGTACCTGTTATTCCAATTAACGGAATCCGGAATTGAGCCCGGTGATATCGGGCAAGATCCTGAAGAGCCTTAAGCACATCAGGGACAAGGATGAATTTTTCATGAAATCCAAGTTCAGGATTGTCAATGACAGCCCATGCAGCTCCGTTTTCTATCGCAGACAGCGCAAATTGGTTGCCATCAAAAAGTTCACCTTTCAGAGCAAAGTAAATACTTCCCTGCAGAATCTTTCGTGAATCGGTTGAAACGCCGGATGATTGCTTAAAAAGCCTGTGTAAATCGGGTGTATCCATAAGAATAAAAAAAATGCCCCACTAAATTAAATTAATGGGGCATTCGAATTAAAAAATCTTTTCATTAATTACCCATAGGGATTGGACTGCCTACCCGTACCATGGCACAGCGGAAGCCAAGAAAATCTGTAGATTGATTTTCATCCAGGAATCTTCTGGTTCCGGGGCTGAGATAATATGCTCTGTCTTTCCAGGAAGCTCCTTTGAAAATTCTGGCTTTATCATTGATCATGGAAGTCATACTGTAATCATACATCATATTGGATGTATTTCCTTCAGGTACTTCATTCCAGTCTTTGGCAATGGTAGAGGCAAAATCTCCGTCAAGGTAGTTGATGTTATCTGATTTGCGATAATTTCTTCTGTTCATGGATTCTTCGGTGGTTACATCTCTCCAAACCAGACGACCGAGGGAGTCCTTTTCTGAAACATAGCCTTCGGCATCCCGTAACTGGGTTTTGTAAACATTTCCTCTGTAAGGTCTGAAATCCTTCATATCTTCCATGGTTAACGGACGGTAAACATCCATTACCCATTCAGAAACATTACCAGCCATGTTAAAGAGACCGTAATCATTGGGCCAATAAGCACCAACAGGAGCAGGAATATCAGAACCATCATTCAGATTGCCGGCAACACCCATATAGTCACCACGACCTCTCATGAAGTTAGCCACAAAGTTTCCGTAAAATTTATCATCATTGGTACGGGTATAGGTTCCGTTCCAGGGATAGTTTCTTCTTTCAACAACCCGTTCGAACTGGGTATTCCCAATAAGGCCAAGAGCAGCAAATTCCCATTCTGCTTCGGTCGGGAGGCGGTAGCGTGGCAGTAAAATACCATCTTCCATTTTTACTTTGCGTTCGCCTGTTCCACTTGGGTTAAGATCTTCCAGTGGTGATCTGACAAGTCCTTCATACTGACCGGCAAAATAGGCATCTGTATTGAAGTTGTTTTCATTGAGCTGATCAGGATCCCAATCCAGAATTCCCTGTTCAACCAAAATCATTTCATTGGTACGATCGGTACGCCATGCACAATAATCACTGGCCTGTTTCCAGTTGATACCAACAACGGGATAATCCCTGTATGCAGGATGTCTCAGGTAAAGTTCAACCAATGGTTCATTGAAAGCAAGCCGGTCGCGCCATACAAGGGTATCGGGTAATGCTTTTCTGTAAACTTCGGGATAATCGGTGCCAAAAACACGGCTGGTCCAGTATAGGTATTCGAGATAATCAATATTGCTTACTTCAGTCTCATCAATGTAGAATGAAGAAACAGTTACTCTTCTCGGAATATTATTCCAGTCGTAATTAACATTATCCTGAGTAGTTCCCATGACAAACGTTCCACCTTCAACCAGAACTAAGCCCGGGCCGGTTTGTTGTTCCACAAAATCTACTACTTCAAATCCTCCATTTTCCGGGTTGTTGTATTCCCAACCTGTGGTACGGGAAACCTGCTTCTCACATGATGAAGTGAGCATCATCAGAAGGCCGGCGGCAAATAGATAAAGGATATTGACTTTCCTTTTCATGTGTTTATTTTAAGATTCGGTTTTTAAACTAAAATGACGGGCAATTTATTGTCCTGACTTTTTTCTTCTTTACCGGACAAGGGAAAAGATAGCTGAAAGATACTTCATGAGCACCACCTGTAATATTGGTGAGTTTTGAAACGGTCAGGTCATAACTGTACCCGATTTTAAATGAGCTTTGCTGAAAGCCAGCCAACATAATAAAGGCATCGGGGTTGTTGAAATTCTGGCGAAACCATAAACCACCAACAAAAGGGTAACGGTTGAAATACAAACCATAATTGATTTGCTGGAATTTTTGTTGCTGCTGGAAGAGGATACTCGGAGACAGGGTTGGATCATCCTGCTGACGACTTCCCGATCTTCTTGATTTCAAATCGATGATCCCGCCGGCATGCACGGTTAATTTCATATTCAGCTTGCTGCTGATGTCACTATAAAAGCCCTCATTTGGTTGTGTGAGGTGATGGGCAGCTATTCCAATATAAAAATATTCGCTGTGATTCAAAAGAAGACCTGCAGAAAAATCGACGAATCCGATATTCAGCTTTGGGGGTTGTTTTTCCTGAGTCAGATTGACAAAACCATATTTCGGATCAATCATATCCGGGAAAGTCAGCTTATCCCAGTCAAGACGCCTTTGCATATAAGTTGCCTGAAAACCGGCATTCATGAACATTTTCCGGTTAATGGTGAGTCGGTAGCTATACATACCACTAAACATATTGGTAGTAAGAGCCCCATCACCTGCACGATCCGAAACGGCTAAAAAGCCAAGTCCCCCTGAGATTTTATCCCAATACTGGTCATACGAAGCACTATAGGTGACGTAGGTGCCTGCAATGGAAGGCCATTGGTTTCTGTAGTTCAGATTCAACCTCGGGCACACAGCAGAGCCGGCCATTGCCGGATTGAGGTATAGCGGATTGGCATAAAACTGCGAGAAAATCGGATCCTGCGCCTTACCAATCTCACCAGTGACAAGCAATATAGTGGTAATAAGTACACAGCTTAGCTTCTTGATCATATATGTGAAATCAAAAGATTAGCGAATTCAGTTCACAATATTACGAAAAATTTTAAAAAAAGATGCTTTTTCTAAAATATTTGTTTTGATACCCTGTCTCCGATCTATCCGTTATTACCCTTTATACTCAATTGTTGGCCTGATGGTTTCAAAGAATAAAAATGCAGGGATATCAACGGATTACCCATACTTTATATTGTTTTGAACCCTTTTCGCTCTGTGAATGTTTGATAATTCGGAGAAGGATATACTAAAAATTGTTTTCCTTTGTTAATTGTAGACAAATAAACGCTTATGAACGTTGCATATCCCCCTGAAAAAAAGTTTGGAAGATTTGTTGTCAGTCTTTTCCTTTTTGGATTACTGATTCAATTCCAGCTGGTTACTGCACAAAATATTTCTGAATCCTGCTCCATTAACTGGATGGGTGTAAAGAATTTCACCGAATCGGACGCTCAACAGTATCAAAGTCTTTATTTTGAAGGAGCACAATTTACCTCCGAAAATTCCGGAATGCCTCTTTTTATAAATATGTATCCGATTCCGGCAGGAACAGAAGCCTTGTCGGTAGAATTATTGGATCCTAAATTTATCGCCCTTAATGAAACAGAAAGCGGCCTCATTGAAGAAAACCTGATTTCTTCCGAAATAATCAGCAATATTTATACAGAGGTTGAACGCAATAATCCGATGGCGCGGGTTGAATTTTATCCTTTTCGCCTGAATCCGCTTACCAATGCAATTGAAAAACTCGTTAAATGCCATCTTGTAATCCGGTATGTGCAGATGGATGAATCCACAGCATTAAAAAGACTCGCTGCATCAAATTCGGTGCTGGCAACCGGTAACTGGGTGAAAATGGGAGTGAAAAACACCGGAATTTATAAATTAACTTATTCTGATCTTTCAAACATGGGCTTAAGTCCTGGTTCTATTAACCCGAAGAACATCCGGGTGTATGGGAATGGCGGAGGTATTCTTCCGGAAATCAATTCCGGTTTCAGGTATGATGACCTGGTCGAAAATCCGATTATTGTATCTGGTGAAGATGATGGTGTTTTTAATTCGGATGACTATATCCTTTTTTATGGGGAAGCTCCTGTTATCTGGAACTGGGATGCCAATCGTAAAAAATTCTCCCACGTCAATCATCTTTATTCAGATTACACCTATTATTTTATAACAGCCGATCTCGGATCAGGAAAGCGCGTAACAGAAAAGGCATCATTGACAGCAACACCAACTCATATTGTTGAAAAATTCAACGACTACGCGGTATATGAGAAAGATGAACTGAACCTGACAAAATCAGGGAAAGTGTGGTATGGAGAAAAGTTCGAAATCAAGAATACCTGGGAAATTACACCATTCAGTTTTCCGGATATCAGCGGGGATGATCAGGTTTATCTGGAAACAGATCTGGCTGCAAGGTCAACCAGCACGAGTACCTTCAAGGTATATGTGAATGGCGGGGAAGCCATTTCAACACTAATGCCTCCGGTTTCACCAGCTTTTAATACCGATTATGCCATTCCGGTTACGGCAAGTAAGCTTTTTTATCTGAATACACCAACAACCAATGTTAAACTAACCTATGTCCCTGCTGTTGCCAATTCGATTGGCTGGCTGAATTATGTAGAGTTTAACTATACCCGGTTATTGAAGCTCCACGGGAATCAGATGGGTTTTCGCGACATGAGTAGCATCGGTGCCGGCAATATCGCAGAATTCAGGATCAGTAATACACAGAGTACTGATATGGTCTGGGATGTTACCGATATTACCAATATAAAGAAGCAACAGACTGCTTACCAGTCAGGTGTAATTTCTTTCCGTGCGAATTCTGATTCAGTCAGAGAGTATATTGCCTATACCGGCAATAATTTTCTTGCTATTTCAAATCATCAGAAAGTTGAAAATCAGGATCTTCATGCCTTACAACCTGTTGATTATATCATCATTGCCAATGCAGCCTTTCTGCCTCAGGCCGAAAAGCTGAAAGCCATTCATGAAGTAGATGGTCTGAGCGTTGTAATTGTAACACCCGAAAAGATCTACAATGAATTCAGTTCAGGAGCTCAGGATATTGCTGCACTTCGCGATTTTATCCGAATGCTGTATGATCGGGCTGTGCCGGGTAGTGAACCCCGTTATGTACTCCTTTTTGGAGATGGATCCTTTGATTACAAAAACAGGCTAACTGACAATACCAATCTTGTCCCTACATTTCAATCGCAGAACTCATTAAGACCTACAGAATCGTATGTTTCGGATGATTTCTTTGGTCTGATGGATCCGAATGAAGGAAAAGATTGTTTCGGAACACTCGATCTGGGTGTAGGACGTTTGCCTGTGAAATCTCAGGAACAGGCGAATGCGGCTATCAATAAAATAGAGTTGTATATGGGCCTCAAAAGTAATGCTGCGTCAACAGGATGCAATAATTACAGCAGTACCATTCAGCGTTTGGGTGACTGGCGCAACCTGATTTGTTTTGTTGCGGATGATGAAGACAATAACATGCATCTTGATCAGGCAGAGGATCTTGCAGGATATGTGGATACAGCCTTTAGGCGCTATAATACCGATAAAATTTATTTCGATTCTTACTCACAGCTTTCCACCCCGGGCGGACAGCGTTATCCGGATGTGACAACCGATATCAACAAGAAGGTTTCAAAAGGAGCCCTGATTGTAAATTATACCGGACATGGCGGAGAAACCGGCTGGGCGCACGAACGTGTTCTGGAAATCAGTGATATCAATTCCTGGAAAAACATCAATACCATGCCGGTATTCGTAACGGCTACCTGTGAATTCAGTCGTTTTGATGATCCTGAACGTACATCTGCCGGTGAATTTGTTTTTCTGAACCCAAACGGTGGAGGCATTGCTTTATTCACAACTTCCAGATTATCATTCTCATCCACCAATTTTGCGCTGAATATGAATTATTATCTGGCTGTATTTAAAAAGACAGATGAGCAGTATCCCCGGATGGGAGATGTGATGCGGCTGGCAAAAACTCCGTCAAATCCCAATATCCGTAATTTTGTTTTATTGGGAGATCCTGCATTGAAAATGGCCTACCCCGAATTTAATGTTGTAACAGAAACAATTAACGGCAACCCTGCCGGGAGTGGTCTGGATACCCTGAAAGCATACAGCGACGTGAATGTGACAGGGTACATCAGTGATGCAAACGGAGATAAGTTAACATCTTTCAATGGGATTTTATATCCTACAGTTTACGATAAACCCATAGACGTGACCAGTCTGGGCAATGATCCGGAAAGCCATCCGACGATGTTCAGAATCCAGAAAAACCTGATTTATAAAGGGAAAGTCAGTGTGGTGAATGGCGAATTCGCATTCAATTTTGTTGTGCCCAAAGATATTGCTTATAAATATGGTAAGGGTCGGATCAGTTATTATGCTCAGGATGGTGTGACCGATGCCAACGGCGTTTTCCAGGATTTCATTATCGGGGGTTCTGAGACAACCTATGATAATGATTATAATGGACCGGCAATTGCCTTATACATGAATGATACCAGCTTCCAAATCGGTGGTTTGACAGATGAAAATCCGATATTACTTGCCCGTATTGTGGATTCCAGCGGGGTCAATACTACCGGCAATGGAATTGGTCATGATATTGTAGCCGTTCTGGATGAAAACACAGATCAGTCGGTGATTCTGAATGATTTTTACGAAGCCGATCTGAACAGCTACCAGAGTGGGAATGTCCGGTATCCATATTCCGGATTGTCCGACGG
>CAYLTH010000022.1:29501-33806 GCA_964386485.1 uncultured Bacteroidales bacterium
CTTTCAGAGAATATCGCCACAAACGGGTTTAACGGAGGTCCGATTCAATGGGACGGAGTCAATGATTCAGGTGATCCGGTTAGCAGGGGCATATATTTTTACAAGCTGCGAATCCAGACAGAAGAAGGAGAAAGTTTTGAAAAATCGAGTAAACTGATTGTGCTTAAATAAGCCGAAATACAATAAGAATAAATAAAATTCGTTACCTTTGCACCGTTTTTTAACAACCAACAATTATACATAATGCGCCGATTCACAAGAAGTTTCAGTATTGTTTTCATGCTTTTTATGGCAACAGGTCTGTTTGCTCAAAGTTCACAGACTTCTTCAATTCTGAAAAATAAACTAAATACGATAACAACTGCTGTTCCATTTTTAATGGTAGCTCCGGATTCACGTTCGGGTGCCATGGGTGATGCAGGAGTTGCAACCAGTCCGGATGCCAATTCACAACACTGGAATGCAGCCAAATACGCCTTTATCGAAAAGGATATGGGATTCGCCGTTTCTTACAGCCCCTGGCTGAAAGCTTTGGTGAATGATATCAATCTTGCCTACCTGAGTGGTTATAAACGCATTGATGATCAGAGTGCATTTGCTGCATCGCTGTTATTCTTTTCGTTGGGAGATATTACGTTTACGAATGAAGTTGGTGTTGAAACCGGAAATTACCGCCCGAGCGAATGGTCGTTTGATGCCAGTTATTCCCGGAAATTTACCAAGAATTTCTCGATGGCTGTTACCGGTCGTTATATTTACTCGAACCTGACTCAGGGTCAGTTCGTCGGTGGTCAGGAAACCCATGCCGGAAAATCGGTGGCTACAGATATCGCATTCTTTTACCAGAAGAAATTCAAATTCAAAAACGGAACCAAGGGGAACTACGCCATTGGAGCCAATATTTCAAATATCGGTGCAAAGATTTCATATACCGAAAGTACAGAGCGCGATTTCATTCCGACCAACCTGCGTGTTGGACCGGCTGTTACTCTGGATCTCGATGATTACAACCGCCTTTCATTTACGTTTGAACTGAATAAATTACTGGTTCCTTCACCTCCACAGTATCAGCTCGACAGCAACAATCTGCCGGTTCGTGATCTGAACGGTGATTTGATTATTGCCCATGGGAAAGATCCCAATGTAGGTATTGTAAAAGGAATGTTTCAGTCGTTCAATGATGCACCGGAAGGATTCTCGGAAGAAATGAGAGAGATTAATTATTCGGTAGGTGCAGAGTACTGGTACGATAAGCAATTTGCTGTTCGTGGCGGATACTTCCATGAAAACAAATACAAGGGAAACCGCAAATTCTTTACGCTGGGAGCAGGTTTACGCTACAATGTATTCGGACTCGATTTCGCTTATCTGATTCCGGTTGAACAACGCAATCCGCTTGAAAACACCATCCGTTTTACGCTCCATTTTGATATCGACGCGTTCAACGAGCAGAATAACTAATGAATATTCGTGTTGGTTTTGGCTATGATGTTCATCAATTAGCCGACGACCGTGCATTCTGGCTGGGCGGTATATTAATTCCGCATACCCGCGGAGCTTTAGGCCACAGTGATGCAGATACCCTGATTCATGCTTTGTGCGATGCCCTTCTGGGGGCGGCCGGCCTACGCGATATCGGATATCATTTTCCGGACACATCCGCTGACTTTAAAAATATCGACAGTAAGATTCTGCTTACAAAAGTGGGTGAGTTGTTGAAGGAGCAGCAATGGTCAATCATCAACATCGACAGTACCATTGTATTACAGCGACCCAGAATCTCCGCCTATATTCCACAGATGACGGCTTGTCTCGAATCGATTTTAGATTTATCACCCGGACAAATTTCCATCAAAGCCAAGACTACCGAAAAGCTGGGATTTGAGGGTCGGGAAGAAGGCCTTTCGGCCTATGCAGTGGCGCTGATTCAGAAAAGCTGAGAAATGCCACAAGGACTGACCAAACGCTAAGCGAATAATAATAAAAACCGTATGCTAAATCCATTTACAGGATTTAGCATACGGTTTTTATAGGTATAGGATTTATCCCCGGCAAGGTTATTGGTGATGTCACAGGTAAATAACCGGAGTCGCTACTGCACATTCGGGATAACCCACAAGGGATCTGTTAACGGAGCAATATTGAGAATTTTCCCTTTCTTTTTCCAGCGGTATTTTGTTTACCAATTACCAGTTACCAATTACCTTTGAACACTAAACTTTATCGTTCCGGTAATCGTCCGGTTATTGCCTAAATAGCCTAAATACAGGCCGTTTTTATAGAGTTTTACATCAACCCGGATTATGGATTGGAAGGGAGAAATGGGAAGTTCCTCAATTTTCCGGCCAAGTGCATCAAAAATGACTAAAGTTTGAGCTGTCGATTGATCAATCCGGTCGATTTCTATTGTCAACAAATCGGATGCCGGTGTTGGGTATGCTGTTAAACGACTGCTTTGTGAAGGAAATTCATCCTCCATCCCGGTCCAGTCGAGTGTATCACAGGGTGAACCCACCAGGCGGCCAAGACGGAAGTTGGGGAAATAAGGCGTACTTAAACCATACAAGACTGGTAGTGTAAGTGCATGTTGTTTTACTTCACAAGCCAGGCCAGCCAGATCTGGGTGGTTGATATAGTGCACATAAGGGGTGTTATGATCAACAGCGATATAAATCTTGCCATCTGGTCCCAGTTGAGGGAGACTAAAGAAAGTTGGTAGTGTAAGAGTAGGATCATGGAAACCATCAAAGCAAGCTACTGTTTGTTTGGATAATCCTATATCAATAGCGTTCAGATCAAATTGATAAACTCTATGTAAAGTAGAAATATATAGGAATTGGCTATTAGCTGAGACTGCTGGCCAAAGCCCCATCGCGGAATCGTTAGAAATATAAGATACATCACGTTCATTAAACAAATATCCTGTACAACGATTAAAATCAAAAATCTCGATTCGCCATAAACCACCAATTAGAGAACCACAATTTCCGGATCTGATAAATTTTGTTCCATTTGGAGTGAAGATATTGAACCCAAAACTCATCTGGGGAAAACTGTTGCCAATAGCTTGGGATCCCTGATCTTCAATCCCCCGGGGATCTAACAGGAATTTATGGATAACCGAAGTTGGGAATTCAGCAACCAATATCCACCAGTCTCTGCCGTTTGCATGCCGGACAGCAGAAATTGAAATGTCCAGGGTGTCAAGGAGAATTGGGATATTCCGCTCTTTGGTGACCACATCCCCCAATCCATTGTTTAGTTTTAAATCGATTAAAGAGTAATATAAGCCGGGAATAATCAAAGTGTAAGAGGTATCGGGCTCATATTTTTGATGGACAAGATAAACCAATGAGGAGTCTCCCGGACAGGGTAGCATGATTGCCCCACCCGGTATTGTATTGCCAATGGAGGAGCTAAAAAAAGTGCCAGGATTAATTGAATCCCCATGTTGCATAATGTTATGGCTTTTATCGGAGACTTGAAACCCATTTGAATAACTCAATAGTTCTCCTTTACTATTACATATACTTGCACTGGTTACAAAAATAATCTGAGATGAAGGTGTTAAGGACGTGCATACCGGAGATGTATTAAAATCAAGAACACCACCACCTAAAGGTAAATTCGGACCAGCCCAGGAAAATAGCCAATAGTAATCTCTTTTCGCATCCATCAGTCCCTGTGCAGATGATGAATTGTATAAAATAAGAGGGAGCATTGTCAAGAACAGCAATCGCTTCATGATAGTTTATTTGAGTATAACCAGTTTATGAGCAGCCATTAGCTTTTTGCCATCTGATATTTTTACCATATAAGTACCTCCTGGAATAGTAAAAAGATCAACTCGAATTGAATGTGATTTCTCAGGAATAGATTCAGTAAATATTCGCATTCGGCTTTATCTGAATAATTAAATATTTCCCAATGTATACAAATTGGCTTCTACAAGTTGATTAAACTACACTTGTTAAACTGTTCTAACAAGATTATTGGAGTAAAATTAATTGGTTTGCAAGTATCTATTGCAAAAAATCAAAAATATCCCCCTGTTTTTCGAATTATTTTTAATAAAATGTGTTATTTAGAATAATTCTCTGGATTGGATGGATGGTGGAGAAAAACCCGGATTTGAAGGCCGTGAAGAAGGATTATCAGCCTATGCCGTTGTTCTGATTCAGAAAAGCTGAGTTACTTCGCGCTTAATCACCAATATGGTATCGGAAATCAGGGAGCGGTCGGTTGCCAGGTAGCTTTCGAAAATGAGTTTTGCCAATTCTGCGGAGGGCAGGTTTACATCGAGTT
>CAYLTH010000023.1:0-3966 GCA_964386485.1 uncultured Bacteroidales bacterium
CATTCCCGTATTCTTGCCCTTTTGACTTCTTGAATTAAAAAGCCGCGTTGGGTTCTGAAATAAGATCCACGTGTTCCAGGCTTTTCTTATCAACACAATAGGTACAGTAGGTGCAATAGGGAACATAGGAATTGGCCGAAATGCGGTTTTTCCGGGATTCATTTTAAGAACAGCTTATATGTTTCCTTAAATTCCTATGAATCTATGTGTTAATATAACCTCCAGATCTTAACTGAAAGTAATTGTTTTGTGCTTATTCCTCTATCCATACAGTTTCCTCCCGGTGGTCGGAATGACATCCCAACACCTCAGAACGAGATAATCACCCTGCCGATGGCATTGCCATCGACAGGGGACTTCATTCACTTGTATGCGTGTGCCGCGTCATTTCGACGATGGGAGAAATCTGCTTGGGTTTGGGCAATTCCCAAATCCATACGGTTTCCTTCCGATGGTCGGAATGACTCTTTGCACCAAGGGTCTATCCAACTCAAACCAGCACATGAGCACACCTGCAAATTAGCAAACCAGCACACTAAAACTTACCAACTAACAAACTAACAAACTAAAACAGAGGGGAGCAGCCTTATCTAATTGGGAATCACCCCTTCTACTCCTTTGTGTATCGGTAGTGCGCCTTTGTGGTTGAAGAAATTCAGGCAATCTTAATCATTGAAATAAAAGGGCAAATATCATCTGAGAAAACCTGCCTGACTGAGTCACGCAGGCAGGTCTGTGACATCATCTGTGCGCATTTGTGGATAAAAGAAATCTTCGTGATAGAATATAAAATATGATTCCACTAAATAAATTAAATCAAGTACAAGAGCTATTCTTCTTCAAATGCTCTATTTCGGCATTCACCAGGTACGCTGCCCAATGCGAAAATCTACCAGTCTACCGATCTACCAACATACCAATTTCCCGTCACCCGTCACGCGTCACTCGTCACTTTTTCCCGTCACGCGTCACGCGTCACGCGTCACTTTTTTCGAATGCAGATAACTATATTTCTCCATATAAAAAAACACCCCCCTATATTTTGAATCATTTTAAATAGCGGTGTACTGGTCTGAGTAAAAAAATTAAGTTATATTTTTGCTCCCGCTGTGAATCCAAAAACAATTAAATTCTGCTTCCATGTCAAGTGCTCACGTCGTTCACAAGAAGGGTAGCGTAATGGAGGAGATCCTAGACAATCGTCATATCTCCGTCCAGAAATGCTATCAATGCGGCAAATGTTCAGCCGGCTGTCCTGTCGCCGAAGATATGGACTATCCGCCCAGCGTTATCATGCGTCTGGTACAGACCGAACAGAAAGCCATGGAGGAAAAAGCCCTCCGTTCCGAAACAATCTGGCTCTGTGTGACCTGCGAAACCTGCGCCACCCGCTGCCCGATGGAAATCGATATCCCCGGTGTGATGGATTATCTGCGCGAAAAATCGCTCAACGAAGGCAAAACCCATCCGAAAGCCAAAAACATCATTTCCTTCCACAGGGCATTTCTCGACTCCATTAAACAAACCGGTCGTTTATCAGAAGTCGGACTGGTTGCCGATTACAAACTGCGTTCTTTCCACATGGGACAGGATGTTGGACTGGTTCCGGCCATGATGTCGAGAGGGAAACTTCATTTTATCCCGGAAATCATCAAAGGCAGAAAGAAAATGATCAGCATTTTTAATAAAACGCTGCACCGGAAAGGAGGACAGAAATGAAACTCGGTTACTACCCCGGATGCTCCATGAAGGGCACTTCCGTTGAATACAAAGAATCCGTAAAAGCCGTTTGCAAAGCATTTGATATTCAATTAGTTGAAATCCCTGATTGGAATTGCTGCGGTGCCACGGCTGCCCATAACCTGAACAAAGAATTATCCCTTTCGCTGCCTGCCCGTATCCTGGCACTGGCCGAGCGTGAAGGACTCTCCGATATCGTAGTTCCCTGTGCGGCCTGTTACAACCGGCTAACCGTTGTTCAGCATGAGCTTAAAGCACATCCTGAATACAGGACACGGGTCGAGGAAATTATCGAAATGCCGTTTAAAGGTACCAGTACCATATTAAATGTAGTTCAGCTGATCGAAAAATACATGCTCGATACCCTCCAGTTTAAAATGGTACGCCCGTTCAATTATAAAGCAGCCTGTTATTATGGTTGTCTTTTGGTCCGCCCCCACGATATTCTGCAATTCGACCGTCCGGAAGATCCCCAGAGTATGGATGTGATTATGCGGAAATTAGGTGCTGATTCGATCGACTGGGAATTTAAGAACGAATGTTGCGGTGCCGGTATGTCGGTTGCCCGTACAGACCTGGTAGCCAAACTCAGCGGCAAAATCCTGAAAGATGCCGATGATCGCGGTGCTGAAGTATTTATTGTAGCCTGTCCGATGTGTCACTCCAATCTGGATATGCGCCGCCCGGCCATCAATGCCTATCTTGAAAAAGAAATAAAGTCTCCTGTACTCTATATCATTCAGGCACTGGGTCTTGCCATCGGTCTGAGTGAAAAGGAACTGGGATTGCAACGTCATTTTGTCCCGGTGCAACTCCCTGAACGTGGCCAGCCCACTGACCCGATCGATACTATTTTAGCTCATCACGAAAAGGAGGAATAGAAATGGCACGAGTTGGAGTATTTGTATGCCATTGCGGCGAGAACATCAGTGCAACTGTTGATTGTGCAAAAGTTGCCAAAACTGCAGCCGAACTTCAGGGTGTGGTTTTTACTGAGGATTATAAATATATGTGTTCCGATCCGGGACAAACAAAAATAAAAGAAGCCATTAAGGAGCATAACCTGGATGGTATTGTGGTTGCCGCGTGTTCACCGCGTATGCATGAGCCTACCTTCCGCAAAGCTACAGCAGAAGGCGGATTGAATCCTTTCCTCTGTGAAATGGCCAACCTCCGCGAGCATTGCTCCTGGGTGCATGATAAAGGCGATCTGACCACCGATAAAGCCATCGACATTGTCAGAACCCTCGTTGCCAAAGTGAAACGCAACCAGCCGCTCGAAATGATCCGGGTACCGGTTACCAAACGGGCACTCGTTATTGGCGGGGGTATTGCCGGAATTCAGGCTGCACTCGATATCGCCAATGCCGGACATGAGGTTGTTATGGTAGAGCGCGAACCCTCAATTGGCGGACATATGTCGCAATTGAGCGAGACCTTCCCTACCCTCGACTGCTCCCAGTGTATTCTGACTCCGCGCATGGTGGAAATTGCACAGCATCCCAATATTACCCTGTATTCTTTGTCCGAAGTTGTTGGTCTCGAAGGCTTTGTCGGGAATTTTGTCGCCAAAATCCGCCGCAAAGCCAAGAGTGTGGATGAGGATTTATGCACAGGATGCGGACTGTGTACAACCAAATGCCCGCAAAAGAAGATTCCAAACGAATTTGAACAGGGACTCGGCATGAGACCCGCCATATACGTACCTTTCCCACAGGCTATCCCCAATGTTCCGGTGATCGACCGCGACAATTGTACGTTCTATCAAAAAGGAAAATGCCGTGTTTGCGAGAAAGTTTGTCCGACCAATGCCATCAAATTTGAACAGGAAGATCAGGTGATCGATGTGGAAGTGGGTGCCGTTGTACTGGCTACCGGTTTCGATATTAAACGGTCCGATTTCTTCCCCGAATATGGCTTTGGCAAGTACAAAGATGTGATTGACGGTTTGCAGTTTGAGCGCCTCGCTTCAGCATCCGGTCCTACCCAGGGTGAAATCCGCCGTCCTTCGGATGGAAAAGTACCAGAAAAGATTGTTTTTGTTGCCTGTGCAGGATCACGCGACCCCGCAAAAGGTATTGAATATTGCTCCAAGATCTGCTGCATGTATACCGCCAAACACGCCATGCTCTATAAACACAAGGTTCACCATGGTGAAGCCTATGTTTTCTACATGGATATCCGTGCCGGTGGTAAATTCTATGAAGAATTCGTGCGCCGCGCCAT
>CAYLTH010000023.1:4066-16400 GCA_964386485.1 uncultured Bacteroidales bacterium
TGGCCCAAACATTACATGTTTCATACGATGCCCATAAATTCTTTGCCGAAGCCCATCCGAAACTGAAACCGGTTGAAACCAATACCGCCGGAATCATGTTGGCCGGTGCCTGTCAGGCTCCGAAAGATATCCCCGAATCGGTTGCGGCTGCTTCCGGAGCTGCCTCCAAGGTAATTATCCTGTTCAGCAAAGATGAACTCACCCGCGAACCACTCGTGGCCTATGTCAACCGCTTCCCGGCACCGCTCTTCTCCACCTGCGTGGGCTGTTTCATGTGTCAGCCGGTTTGTCCGTACAACGCCATCGAACGCGAAGAAATCAAAGACCGCAACGGCAAACTGATCAAAGCACTGGCCTATGTAAATCCCGGACTGTGTCAGGGTTGCGGAACCTGCGTATCGCTCTGCCGTTCCAAATCCATTGATATCAACGGATACACGAATGTCCAGGTATATGAAGAAGTTGTCGCATTATTAAATAATTAAATGGCCGTTGTAGAGACGCACGGCGGTTGTAGAGACGCACGGCCGTGCGTCTCTACAACAAACAAAAAATAAACAACATAGGAATTAACAAATACAAATATTATGTCAGGTGAAAGTTTAATTCTGTTTTTCATTGTCGCGGTGATTCTGGTTGGTGCGGCGATCATTTTTTCGACCTATGCCACACCCTCGTCAACCAACCCGTCGAAATCGGAGACCTATGAATGCGGTATCCCGACCAAAGGCTTGTCGTGGTTACAGTTCAACATCGGGTATTACCTGTTTGCAATTTTATTTTTGATTTTTGATGTAGAAACGGTATTTGTCCTGCCCTGGGCAGTAGTAATGAGAGAATTGGGGATGGTCGCTTTTATCGAGATCGTCATTTTCTTTTTCATTCTTGGACTCGGACTGCTTTATGCATGGAAAAAACACGCACTGATATGGGAATAAAGATCAAATCAATGAAACACGACGACTTCAGGGATAATGATACCCTGGAGATGTTCAAACAGACCGGTGGCAATGTATTGTTAACCACAATCGATGACATCGTGAACTGGGGCCGTTCGAATTCGATCTGGCCACTGACATTCGCCACCAGTTGCTGTGGTATCGAGATGATGGCTGCCGGAGCCTCCCGCCACGACTTTGCGCGTTTCGGGATCGAGGTTTACCGCGCCAGTCCCCGTCAGGCCGACGTAATCGTGGTTGCAGGAACCATAGTCCGGAAAATGGCACCCGTTCTGAAACGTTTATACGATCAGATGTCGGATCCCAAGTATGTCATTGCAATGGGAGCCTGTGCTGTATCCGGCGGACCGTTTTTCTATAACACCTATTCGGTTATCCGCGGAGTTGAACATGTAATTCCGGTGGATGTCTACATCCCCGGTTGTCCTCCCCGTCCGGAAGCTTTATTATATGGTGTGATGCAGCTTCAGCGTAAAATCAAATCCGAATCGATTGCCAATACGCGTGATGTTGCCCGGGAATACCTCGAAGGAACTCTTCCTCCGAAATTCAAATTAACCGACACTGAAAACGAATAATTGCCTGATTATGAATAACGAAGAACTGAAACAGTTTGTAACGAATATCGTCCCGAAGGCCGAATTCGCAGAAGGCGGGCAATATCTGACAGTAACCCTGCCAAAAGAAAATATCAAGAAACTGGCCAAAGCCCTTTTTGAAACAGCGGAAACGGCATTTGATTACCTCTTCAACCTTACCGGGGTTGATTACGGAGACAAGATGTGTGTATTTTACCATCTCGAATCAACCCGTTTTCACCACTGTATTGTGTTGAAAGCCTTTATTCCTGATCGGGAAGAACCTTCCATTGATACCGTTTCCGATATCTGGCAGACGGCCAATTTCCATGAACGGGAAGCCTATGATTTCTTTGGAATTACCTTCAAGAATCATCCCGACCTGCGCCGTATTTTCCTGGATGAAATAGCTCCGGATATCGGACATCCTTTCCGGAAAGATTATGTCGATGAAATCAACATTATTGAACGATAAGCCATGGAAGATAAAGCATATCAATTACTTGAAGAACAGGAATACACCATTAATATGGGTCCGCAGCATCCGTCGACACACGGTGTGCTCCGGCTGGTTGTTGCCCTGAAAGGTGAAATCGTTCAGCGTGTTGAACCTCACCTCGGTTATATCCATCGCGGGATTGAAAAAATGTGTGAAAAACTCACCTATCCCCAGATTATTCACCTCACCGACCGGCTCGATTACCTGAGTGCACACATGAACAATCATGCTGTTTGCCTGGCTGTCGAAAACGCGTTACAGATCGAAGTTCCGGAACGGGTAAAATATATCCGTACCATCCTTGATGAGTTAAACCGTATTGCCTCTCATCAGCTCTGGTGGTGTGCTTTCGGGATGGATCTCGGAGGATTAACCTGTTATTTTTACGGATTGCGTGATCGTGAAAAAATTCTCGACATCTTCGAAGAAAGCTTCGGTTCCAGGCTTTTACACAGCTATTATACGCCGGGCGGACTGATGCACGATGTTCATCCGAATTTCCAGAAGCGGGTGAAGGAATTCCTTCCGTATTTCCGGAAAAAAATCAAGGATTATGACAACCTGCTCACCGGAAATGTGATTATGCAGGAACGTACCAGGGGGATTGGACTGATTACCAAAGAAGAAGCCATTTCCTATGGTGTTACCGGGCCTTCCGGACGTGGATCCGGTTTCTCCTGCGATGTGCGCAAACATCATCCGTATGCAGTCTATGACAAAGTGAAGTTCAACGAAGTGTTGTATAATGAAGGAGATACCTTCTCCCGCTACAAAGTGAGAATGGATGAAATGCATGAATCCATGAACATTATTGAGCAATTGATCGACAATATCCCCGAAGGCGATTACACAGCAAAAATGAAAGCTGTAATCAAGCTTCCGGAAGGCGAATACATGCAACGGGTTGAGGCTGCACGCGGCGAATTCAGTGCCTTCATCATCAGTGATGGCAACAAAAATCCGCTTCGAGTTAAATTCAGATCTCCGAATTTCTGTAACCTGAGTGCTATCGACATGTTGTCGAGACAATACAAAATCGCTGACCTTATTGCCATCAGCGGATCACTCGACCTGGTTATACCGGATATGGACCGCTAATTATTTAATATATACACATTTGCAAATTTGCATATTTACAAATCAAAAAAATATTCCTCATGGCATTTAGTATATACGATTTAACTTCATTCAATCAGTCGATCGACCAATGGTTGAATGCCAACATGCCACCTCTGTGGGCGACCCTCACCGAGATGGTTATAATAGGTGTGGCATTCCTGTTGTTTTATGCTGTCGTCGGATTGCTTCTGGTGTATGCCGAACGTAAAGTCTGCGGATTCATGCAGTGTCGCGTCGGACCTAACCGGGTTGGCCCTTACGGAATTTTTCAGACCATCGCCGACTTTATCAAGTTGCTGATGAAAGAATTAATTCCGATTAAGAAGTCCGACAAATTCCTGTTTACCCTGGCTCCTTTTATCGTGATTATCGCCTCTTTTATGGCCATCGCCGCGATTCCTTTCGGACTGGGACTGCACGCCATCGATTTCAACATCGGGATCTTCTACGTGATCGCGGTTTCGTCGATGGGTGTTGTGGGCATTCTGATCGCAGGCTGGTCATCCAACAACAAATACTCCCTGATCGGAGCCATGCGTAGTGGTGCACAGATCGTCAGCTATGAGCTTTCGGTAAGTCTGTCGCTGATTACAGCCTGTGTACTGGTCGGAAGTCTGCAGTTATCAACCATTGTCGAATACCAGGATAGCGGATGGCTCATATTCAGAGGCCATATCCCGGCTGTGATTGCCTTTGTCATTTACATGATTGCTGCAACAGCCGAAACAAACCGCGGACCATTCGACCTTGCAGAAGCCGAATCAGAACTCACAGCAGGTTTCCATACCGAATATTCCGGTATTAAATTTGCCTTCTTCTTTCTGGCCGAATACATGAATATGTTTATCGTTGCTTCCATTGCCGCTACTGTATTCTTTGGAGGCTGGATGCCATTTCATATCCCCGGACTTGAAGGATTCAACAACATCATGGATTACATCCCCCCATTTATCTGGTATATCGGAAAAACGGCCGGTGTTATCTTCCTGATGATGTGGTTCAAATGGACATTCCCACGTCTTCGTATCGACCAGTTGCTTACACTGGAATGGAAATATTTATTGCCCATCAACCTGTTTAACCTCCTTCTGATGGCGCTTATCGTACTAATGGGTTGGCATTTTTAATTAAGACTATGGACGTAATCGGTTATTTCTCAGGAATATTTAAAGGTGTCAAATCTCTGTTGACAGGGATGAAAGTCACCGGTTATTACTTCGTTCACCCAAGTGAAATCGTTACGCAACAATACCCCGAGAATCGCAAGACGCTCGTGATGTTCGAACGCTTCAAGGGAGAAGTAATTATGCCTCATAACGAAAACAATGAGCATAAATGCACAGGCTGCGGAATTTGTGAAATGAATTGTCCGAATGGTTCTATCGAAATCATTTCGCAACAGCTTGTTAATGAAGAAGGAAAGAAAAAGAGAGAGATTGATAAACACATTTATCACCTCGACATGTGCACTTTCTGTGGATTATGCATCAAAACCTGTCCGAGCGATGCACTCGCCTGGGGCCAGGAATTTGAGCATGCTGTTTTTGATCGCGATAAACTCACGAAAGTATTGAATAATCAGGGTTCTAAATTAATGAAAGGGGTAGAATAATGACAGCAGATCAACTAATGTTCGCCATATTCGGGGTGGTAATCGTGTTGTTTTCCATCCTGACAGTTACAAGCCGGCGTATCCTCCGTTCGGCCATCTTCCTGCTTTTTGTATTGATTTCAACGTCAGGCATTTACTTCCTGTTACATTATCAGTTTCTGGCTGCTGTTCAGTTAACACTCTATGCAGGCGGGATTGTGGTTCTGATCATCTTCTCCATCCTGCTCACGAGTCATATCAATGAGAAGTTCGAGAAAGTCGGGATCAAGAAACAGGCATTTTCTGCACTGGCCGTTATTGCCGGCGCTATTCTGGCTATTACAACCATCCTCCAGACCGAATTCAAAGCAACGGAAGCCGCTGCTATTGAAGTAGATATGCGTACGATCGGTCTCAGTCTTCTTGGTTATCAGGAAAATGGCTATGCACTCCCGTTTGAGGTTATTTCAATTTTGTTGCTCGCTGCTATGGTAGCTGCAATTGTCATCGCTAAAAAAGGAAAAAATCAATAATATGAATTACAATATACCCATCGAATATTTCCTGATCCTGTCTACATTGATGTTCTTTGTAGGGATCTTTGGCTTTCTGACACGCCGTAACCTGATCACCATCCTGATGTCGGTCGAGCTTATCCTTAACTCTGTGAATATCAATTTCCTGGCATTCAACAGACTCCTCTTCCCCGACAAAATGGAAGGTCAGTTTTTTGCACTGATTATCATTGCAGTTGCTGCTGCTGAAGCTGCGGTTGCCATCGCGATTATCCTGAATATTTACCGGCATTTTACCACAATCAATGTGGAAGATGTGGATGAAATGAAGTATTAATTAATCATTTGACAAATAGAAGATTATGGACTTAAGCATTAGCATTTGGATACCCCTGTTACCCTTGTTTATGTTCTTGTTTCTCGGACTTTTCGGAAACAAGTTTAAACCTTTGGTATCCGGTGTACTAGGCACTATTGGACTGGGAGTGGTAATGATCCTATCCTACACGGTAGCATACCAATATTTCTTTGTCCAGGGGAAAGTGGATGGGGTATATCAGAAAATGATCGCCTTTAATACAGTCTGGCTGAACCTGACGGATAAACTGCACATCGATCTGGGTGTATTGCTCGATCCGATTGCAGCGATGATGCTTGTGGTTGTTTCCACAGTATCCTTCATGGTTCACTTATACAGTATCGGGTATATGAAAGGAGAAAAGGGATTCGAGCGTTTCTTCGCTTTCCTTTCGCTCTTTACCTTCTCGATGATGGGACTGGTTCTGGCAACCAATATTTTCCAGATGTACATTTTCTGGGAACTTGTGGGTGTTTCTTCCTTCCTCTTAATCGGATTTTACTACACCAAACCCTCGGCTGTTGCGGCTTCCAAAAAAGCATTTATCGTTACACGCTTTGCTGACCTCGGATTCCTGATTGGTATTCTGATGTTGTCCTACCTGACCGGGACTTTCGACTTCATTACCATTACCGATCCGGCTGGTGACGCCATCCGTCAGGGAGCCAATGCAGGTTTCCTCGGATTATCGATCATGACCTGGGCGATGTTGTTGATTTTCACGGGAGGTGCCGGTAAATCAGCCATGTTCCCATTACACATCTGGCTGCCAGATGCCATGGAAGGTCCGACTCCTGTCAGTGCCCTTATCCATGCTGCTACCATGGTTGTTGCCGGTGTTTATCTGGTTGCACGTATGTTTCCGGTTTTCCATTTCAGTGCTCCTCATGCACTTGAAATTATTGCCTGGGTCGGTGGTTTTACCTCTCTATTTGCTGCTGTTATTGCCTGTACTCAGTTGGATATCAAGCGGGTACTCGCTTTTTCAACCCTGTCGCAATTGGGTTATATGATGCTGGCACTTGGTGTTTCGGGCTATGGCGGACATGATGGCCTTGGTTTTATGGCCTCCAATTTCCACCTCTTCACTCACGCTATGTTCAAAGCTTTACTCTTCCTGGGTGCCGGTGCCATTATTCATGCCGTTCACAGCAATGTCATGAACGAAATGGGCGGACTCAGAAAGTATCTGCCCATCACCCACATCACCTTCTTAATCGCCTGTTTAACCATCGCCGGAGTTCCACCATTATCAGGTTTCTGGAGTAAAGACGAAATCCTGGTGGCTGCCTTCCATCACAATAAAATCTTATTTGCCATCGAATTTGCCGTTGCCGGTTTAACAGCCTTCTACATGTTCCGCCTCTATTTCAATGTATTCTGGGGACATGACCGTCATTACCATCATACACCGCACGAAGCACCGCTCACGATGACCATCCCGCTTATGATTCTGGCGGTTGCTGCCATCTTTACCGGATTTATTCCTTTTACCGAAATGGTTACCTCGGATGGTGCTGCTTTCGAAGCCCATATCGACTATATGATTGCCATCCCTTCAGTCTTAATCGGACTCGTCGGAATCTTCGTGGCCATGATTATGTACCGCAAAGAAAATAACATCCCCGAAAAAATGGCCAATTCAATGAAATACCTCTACAAATGGTCATACAATAAATTCTACATTGATGATGTGTATATGTTCATCACGAAAAAGGTTATTTTCCGATACATCAGTCGTCCGATAGCCTGGTTCGACCGCCACATTATTGATGGTACGATGAATGGTATTTCCGGCCTCACCAATCTGGCATCCTATGAAATACGAGGATTCCAGTCGGGTCAGCTACAGAAATACGGATTCATTTTCGTAACCGGTGCCATTGCGCTCGCCTTAGTATTCATTTATTTATGGACCAATTAAACCGATTATACCCATGGATTTTCTAACACTATTTGTAGTTGTTCCCTTTTTGACTGTTCTGGGAATCGTTTTTTGCAAAGATTTTAAACAGGTCAGGGTTGTTGCGGCAATTGGGATGGGCATACAGCTTATACTGGCTATTGCTCTTGTATTCATGTATCTGGCCGAACGCGAAGCCGGTAACATGGCCGAAATGGTCTTTACCGCCGATTATGTCTGGTACGAAAGCCTGAATATCCGCTATGCCATTGGTGTTGACGGTATTTCTGTTGCGATGATCGCGCTGACAGCCATCGTGGTTATCACCGGTATTTTCGCCTCCTGGGAAGTGGAAACACTCTCCCGCGAGTTCTTTATCTCCCTGATTCTGCTGGCTACCGGAGTATTCGGTTTCTTTATTACCATCGATTTATTCTCCATGTTCCTGTTTTATGAACTCGCTGTTATTCCGATGTATTTGCTGATCGGGATCTGGGGTTCGGGACCCAAAGAATACAGTGCCATGAAACTCACCCTGATGCTGATGGGCGGATCTGCTTTATTGGTTGTCGGGATGCTGGGACTCTATTTCAATTCAGCTCCGGATGGCGGAATGTACACCTTTCATATCCTCGAAATCAGCAAGGTAAACATTGATCCTGTTGTACAGAACTTCCTCTTCCCCTTCCTGTTCGTGGGTTTTGGCGTATTGGGCGCGATGTTCCCGCTACACACCTGGTCACCCGACGGGCACTCTTCTGCACCAACAGCTGTTTCTATGCTTCATGCAGGGGTGTTGATGAAACTGGGAGGATACGGTTGTTTCCGCGTTGCCATCTTCCTCTTACCAAGTGCAGCACACGAACTGGGCTGGATCTTCCTCATTCTCACAACCATCAGTGTTGTTTACGGAGCGTTCGGTGCCATTCAGCAGAAAGACCTTAAATACATCAATGCCTATTCTTCGGTAAGTCATTGCGGACTCGTTTTGTTTGCCATTCTGATGATGAATCAAACCGCCATGAACGGCGCTATCCTCCAAATGGTTTCTCACGGACTCATGACAGCCCTTTTCTTCGCCCTGATCGGCATGATCTATGGACGAACGCATACGCGTATCATTGATGAAATGGGTGGTCTGATGAAAGTGTTGCCATTCCTTGGTGTTGCGTATGTTATCGCTGGTCTTGCTTCACTCGGTCTTCCGGGATTAAGCGGTTTCGTTGCTGAAATGACCATTTTTGTAGGTTCTTACCAGCATCCCGACGTATTTCACCGGGTATGTACCATCATCGCTACTTCATCCATCGTTATCACCGCCGTTTACATATTACGGGTTGTCGGTATTCTGTTAATGGGACCGATCAAAAATGATGAATTCCTGACCCTGAAAGATGCCAAATGGTTTGAAAAAGTATCCCTGGGTGGCTTAATCGTTGCCGTTGCCGGTATCGGGATTGCTCCTTTGTGGTTATCTGATATTATCACCGACAGTCTTGTTCCGATCATCGAGAAACTCGCAATGATCCCATAATTCATATAAGATATTAATAATTAATACTATACATAGCATGCGGTTAGAAGATTTTTTATTAATGAGGCATGAATTGCTGCTTACACTGGCAGCCATGATCATCCTGATCGCGGAGATTTCTACAGCGGATTATAAAAAACAGGGAATTCGTACCTTGTCGATTATTTTGATGCTGTTGGTCACCGTTGCCGGCTTTATACCGGCACCAACCGGCAGCCTTTTCGGAGGCATGTTCGTGGTGAACGACCTTCGCCTGGTCATGAAAAACATTCTGAATATCGGAGCCCTGATCGTCTTCATTCAGTCGGCAAAGTACCTCGCCTCAGAGGAAAACCAGAACAAAGTCAGTGAGTATTTCCTCCTGCTGGTTTCCACGCTGATCGGGATGAACTTCATGATTTCTTCAGGCGATTTCCTGATGTTTTATCTGGGTCTTGAACTGGCAACCATTCCGGTTGCAGCGCTGGCAGCCTATGATAAATTCAGCAGCAAGAGTTCGGAAGCCGGGATTAAACTGATTTTAATGTCCGCATTATCCTCGGGAATTTTACTCTATGGTATTTCGATGATTTACGGAACCACCGGATCGGTTTATTTTGCTGTTGTCAACACCGTATTTACCGGAGGACCGCTGCAGATTATGGCCTTCATCTTCTTCTTCACAGGGATGGCGTTCAAGATTTCAATCGTTCCTTTCCACCTCTGGGCAGCTGATGTCTATGAAGGTGCGCCGGTGAATATCACCTCTTACCTGAGTGTGGTTTCCAAAGGTGCTGCTGTCTTCATTTTCTCCATCATGCTGGTCACTGTATTCCATTCCATTGCTGTTCTCTGGAAAGATGTGATCTGGGTTACCGCAGCCATCACCATGACGCTCGGAAATCTTTTTGCCATGCGGCAGAAAAACATGAAACGTTTCCTGGCCTTCAGCTCCATTTCGCAGGCCGGTTTTATTTTGTTGGGTGTGATTGCCGGAACACAACTCGGGATGGCCTCGGTTGTGTATTATGTACTGGTGTATATTTTCTCCAATCTGGGTGCCTTTGGTGTGGTTGCTGCCATCTCCAATGCCACCGGCGGTAAAGAAAACATGGATGATTATGACGGGCTTTACAAAACCAACCCCGGATTATCCCTCGCACTCATGCTTGCCTTATTCTCGCTGGCCGGTATTCCGCCGGTAGCCGGGTTCTTTGGTAAATTCTTCCTCTTCACAGCCGCTGCCGAGCAGAATTATTACTGGCTGCTGACCATCGCCGTTTTGAATACCATTATTTCACTGTATTATTACCTGATGCCGGTTAAAGCTATATTTATCAATAAAACCGATACACCCATCCCTTATTTCAAGAGCGATTTTTATACCAAACTGGGGCTCACACTCTGTATCGTGGGTATGGTCGTGGTCGGCTTTGCTGCTATTATTTTTGAATATATCAAGACGCTTTCCTTCGGACTGTAAGAACGCAACGCACCCAATCAGAAAAAGAAAAACATTACGCTATGGGAAACCTCACTAAAGGCAAACACATCGTTCAGGAAATCAACGGGATCCGCTGTACTGTCATTGAAAGCGGAATATCAAAAACCCGGATGCAGTTCCTGAAAGAAACCCTCGAATTCAACAAGCTCGAAGTCGTTGTGGCAGAAGATAAAGCTGCTGAAACCGATACGGAAGTACACTATACCCTGGGAGTCACCAACCTGATTTTCAATCCGGTTATTGCCATGTATGCCCGTAAATTAATGCTTCCCGACGGACGCATCCTGACTCCGGCTTACTGGAACCAGGATACCGACTATATTGATCCAAGATACTGGCGTTTCAGGGTTAAACAAGCCTAAACCCTGGCGGTTATTCACTCATGAAAACGAAACATCATGGCAGAATTTGAACCTAAAATCGTCGCTTTTGTATGCAACTGGTGCACCTACGCAGGTGCCGACCTTACGGGGACCAGTCGTATCAAATACGCTACCAATGTGAGGATTATACGTTTCCCGTGTACCGGGCGTATCGACTTCATGCTGCTTCTCAAAGCCTTTGGCAACGGAGCAGATGGTATCATCGTTTCGGGTTGTCACCCCAATGATTGCCACTATACCTCCGGCAACTTCCACGCACGTCGCCGCTGGATGGTATTTCGCCGGATGCTCGATTTTGCCGGCATCGATCACAACAGGATTATTTTCTCCTGGGTGAGCGCTGCTGAAGGAGCTAAATGGGCACAGGTTGTCAATACAACAGTGGAAGAAATCCGAAATCTCGGTCCCTATGAAAGTTATCACAAAGCATCCAAAGACCCGTTGGATAAGGAGGTAATATATGGATGATCTGATTAAAAAAGCTCAGGAATTACTCGAAACACAGGCTGTTAGTGTTGTTATAGGCTATGGCCTCAGCAAAAACGGAAATGTTCGCGCTGTCTTTCCCCGCAAAGCAGAAGATTGTAAGCAATTGATTTACAACGAAAACTGCAATCAAAATCTGGCCGTCTACCTGATGAAACATGAGATTAAACACATGGGAAAAAGAGCCGTTGTGGCAACAGTTCCTGTGATGCGCACGATTCTCCAGGTAGCTTCCGAGCAACAGTTAACAGAAGAAGATGTGGTGATTCTCCCCATCTCTCCGGAAGGCAAATTGCTCGATTTCAACGGGTTTAAAGCCATGGAAGACTATCTGGCCAGTCAGGAAGTCGGACTGAAAGAAAGTGAACTCGCTGTTCTGGCCAAACTCGAAGGCATGAGCATGCAGGAACGCTGGGATTACTGGCAGACAGAACTCAGCCGCTGCTTCAAATGCTATGCCTGTCGTGCCGCCTGCCCGATGTGCTATTGTACCCGCTGCTTTGTAGAAGTGAATACCCCGCAATGGATCCCGATCTCTGCCAATGAAATCGGCAATTTCGAATGGCATATGCTGCGCGGAATCCATCTGGCCGGACGATGCATCAATTGCGGCGAATGTGGCCGCGCTTGTCCGCTCGAAATTCCGATTCACCTCTTTACCTATAAAATGGTAACCGATGTTAAAGCTGATTTTGATGTTACTGCCGGACTCAAATCCGATATGCCATCTCTGTTATCTTCTTACAATACTGATGATAAAGAAACCTTTATCCGCTAAGCCATGGATATCGAACGGAAACTTATAACAAAGGATGCGCTCGGCCAGCTGGTCGGCAAATTCCTGACCGACGGCAAGACCGTCCTGGCTCCTGTCAGAAAAGAAAATATTGTCATGTTTGAACCTATCCGGGATCTCGGAGAAATGG